>JAZUGZ010000226.1:0-5985 GCA_045641425.1 Candidatus Fimenecus sp. | reverse complement strand
GCTTTGATTATCTATGCTCTTTACCAATAACGCTGTAATATTCTTCTTTGTTTTTATACATTACCGCTTCAGCGCTTTTAATAACCTCTAAAATATCTCTATGCATATCGGTCGAATAGCAAATACCAGTTGCAACATGGTAGCCAAGCGCCGAAACATCGTCTTGAAACTTTTGGGTTATTAGTTCAAGTGCTTCTTCTCCATTTTCAAAGTCAAAGGCAACAAATTCGTCGCCACCAATTCGGTAAGCATATCTTTCGCCATAATATTTTTTGAAAAGAATAGCAACATCTTTAAGCATTTTGTCGCCAGCTTCGTGGCCTTTTGAGTTGTTAAGGTCGTGGAGTCCGTTAACATCAACAAAAATGCAAGATACAACTGGTAGCTTTGAAGAAGTAATTTTTTGAATTCGATTTTCATAGCTGTTACGGTTTCTAAGAGTTGTCATATCGTCAATTTGACGCGCATAGTCAAGCGCTTCTTCAAGGAAAAATCTTTTAAGTCTTCCTTTGTTAATAACCGTGCTAATGATAATTGAAACAATACTAAACACAACTATGTTCAAAATATCGTTTTGAGCAAGCTCTTTGTCTTTGAAAATAATTGTAAACTGAATAAAAGCCACATCTGAAATTATAGCTCCAAGCAATATGTAAATAGGCTTTGCACAGAAAAGAAGTGGTATAGCCATAAGTAGAGCTGAAAAGCTTGAAGATGTTCTGTTTAATCCGTAAAGTGTTCCAGATAAAACTCCAAATATGTAAAGTGCCATAATGAAAAAACCGATACCGAAGTCAAGTATATGACGGTTTTTCTTTGCAAAGTGAACTGAAAATCTTGAAATTAAGCTCACACCTAAACCAAATAAATAAGTGGGGAAATATTGCCACATGTAGTCAACAAAAAATGTGAAAATTGTTAAAATTCCAAAAATAAAACTCGATATGATTGGAAAAATTTTCATACTATGAAGATTAAATTCATCAATTTTTTTAAGAATACCTTTGTAATCACTTCTGCTATATCCTAAATACAGAAAATGACTTTTGAAGTAATTGTAAACTTTGAACATAAAATTCCTTCTTTAATTCACCAAATGCTAAATTAAAAACTGAAATCACCACATTTCAGTTAAATTATTATATCATATAGACTCACATTTTGTCTATATTTCACAAAAAACTTATATATAAAAATATAAACGGGATTTTTGTGTAATTTATATAAACAAATACTTGACTTAGGGTGTATAATACTATTCGACAAAAAATAACAAAAGGATATTGAAATGAGCATTAAAGGAAAATCAATGACAGTCGGCTCGCCTTGGAAGCATATTTTAATTTTTGCACTTCCGGTTTTAGCTGGCTCACTTTTACAACAGCTTTATAATACTGTTGACACAATTATAGTAGGTAAATTCGCAAGTGAAGAGGCTTTGGCGGCAGTTGGCACTACTGGTCCGTTTACATTTTTGTTTTTGGCGGTGGCTATGGGCTTTTCAGCAGGTAACGGAGTAGTCGTAGCACAGCATTTTGGCGCAGGGGACGAGAAAAAAGTTCGCTCTAACGCTTCAACTGGTATTTTGTTAATTCTCGGAATGGGAATTGTTGCAACTGTTTTAGGACTTTTAGTATCTCGCCCAGCATTTAAGTATTTCGTAGCAGTTCCTACTGAAATTATGGATTTAACTGTAACTTATTTTAGAGTTTACACTTTAGGTCTTATTTTCCAGTTTGGATATAACATTTTTTCAAGCATTTTAAGAGCGGTTGGCGACAGTGCCGCAACCCTTTATTTCCTTTTAATCGCTTCGGTTACTAATATTATTCTCGATATGCTTTTTGTAGCAAAGTTTAAGTGGGGAGTTTTTGGTGCAGCATTTGCAACCGATATTGCCCAAGCACTTTCTTTTGTAGCGGCATACATTTATATGATTAAAAAGTACCCGGTTTTCAAGTTCAAACTTCGTGAATATACATTTAGCACAAAACTCGCAGTGCAAACTATTAAAGTCGGTTTTCCAATAGCACTTCAGTTAATGATTGTGTCCTTAGGACTTACATTTATTCAAAGAGCAGTTAATAGTTTCGGCAAGGTTATGACAGCTTCATTTACCGTTGGCAACCGAATTGAAATGTATATGAATCTCCCGTGTAATGCATTTCAAACTACTCTTGCAACTTACACTGGTCAAAACATTGGTGCTAAAAAAATAGACCGAGTTAAAAAAGGTGTTCGCCAAACCTTCTTTATGTCACTTGTGTTTACTCTTTTAATTTCAGCACTTGTTTGGATTTTCGCAAGCGGTATAATTGAGCTTTTCGGAATTAGTGAAGCGGCAGCAGTTTATTGTATTAAACATTTAAGAGCAATAGCACTTGTTAATATTATTCTTTCAATTTATGTTCCGCTTTTTGGTGTGTTCCAAGGCTCAAACCACGGCCTTGTGCCAACACTTGTTGCAACTTGTGCCTTAACTGTTAGGGTAGTTGTAACATTCCTTTTCAAAGATACTTCATTTTTCGGCTATACAATTCTTTGGTGGAATGGACTTTTCGGATTTGGTGTAGGCTCAATAATTACTTGGAGCTACTTCTTTTCAGGCCGCTGGAAAAAGAATTCAAAAATCAATTAAGCAAAAAAGAAAGCACTCAGACGAGTGCTTTTTATTTTTTATTTCTCATAAATTATAAATCCTGCATCAATAGGGTGGTCAAGAATTATTGTATCCTTGCCAATTGATTTATATTTAAGTATTTTTGCTATTATCATTAAATCTCCAGTTGCACCACTTACAGCAATAGAACCAAATATAATTAAAAGCAAATTACCTAAAATCAAACCAATAATTGATGGTAAAACACCGAGTATTATAAATGGCATAATGCCACCGAGAATGTATTTGCCTTTTGAAAGCGGTTCACTACAATTGCAATATGGCGTAAGAGTTTTTTTCATAAATCCATATTCAATAGATTTTCTGCCATTTTCGGTAACCATTCCCCAAGTAACTCCGTGAATTAACTCATGCACTGGTATAGATATAAAAAATGATACATAACAAGTTACTAATTGCCATGTAGGATATGTAAAAAATCCCATAAAATCATTGTTTATATTCCATAGCAAAACAAATACAGCAAGCCAACCTACTAATATACCAATAGATATAACATTTGCCCAAAATATGCTTATTGTTTTGTCATATCTTTTGTAACCCTCTGACTCTAATTTGACTGTAAGCTCGTCAATCTTTTGCTTTCTTGCTTTTTCTTTTTCAGTTAAAAATTTGTCATCCTTCATAAAAACACCTCAAACAAATTATGTGAATATATTATCATAAAAAATATTTTTGTGCAAATTCTTTTATCGTTTGAAATAGTTAATCATAATATAAATATTCATCAAACAAAGTGACCGAGAAAAAATCTCGGCCGTTTTATTTTTTATTTTGTTTTATTTTTATCACGAACAGATATTGGTACTTCATTTTTTATGTATGTTTCCCAAACATTAAGACGGTCGTTTTCGTCAATCTCGCGAATAACCTTTGCTGGAACACCGCCCACAATAACATTTGGCGGAACATCACGAGTAACAACAGCCCCTGCCGCAATAATACTGTTTTCGCCAACTGTTACGCCACCACAAATTGTAGCACTTGAGCAAACCCAAACGTTCTTTTTAAGTGTAATTGGCTTTGAATATTCAAGGTCGTGAACTCCGTCAGGGTACTCACAGTTTATTCTTTCTTCCGCTAAAAATGGGTGCATAGGAGTCGCAAGCGTAACATTAGCACCAATCCAAACCGAGTTTTCAAGAGTAATTGGAGAAACGTCTAAAAATGTGCAGTTGTAGTTAACAAAACAGTCTTTGCCAACAGTTATATTTCTTCCGTATTCACAGTAAAATGGAGCGAATACCATAAAGTCTTTATTTTTACTTGACGGAATAAGCTTTTTAAGATAATGCATTTTAAGTGGGAAAAGCCAAAGTGGAGTTCGGTTAAACATATCACAGCGTAAAAGACCTAAAGTGTGATTCTTCTCTAAATCTTTTGACCCCGCGTTATAAAGCTTACCGGCTACCATTCTGTCCCATTCATTTATTTTTTTATCCATAATTTTTACCTCAAAAAAATTTTTTTAATTTTTTTATTTTCTGTTAGGATTTTGTTAGGGTGCGTGTGATAATATGTAGTCAGTTCAAACAAACAGTTCGAACAAAAACAAAAATTATGCTAATAGATTCCTTATATAAAATATTCACCAGCAAGAGCAGTCGAGTTAAATCTCGGCTGTTTTTGCTTTTATAAAGACTTTCTCTTAATAAGCCTTACAATTCTTGGCCTGTTAAAGCGTTGCATAAACACAAATAACAAATCAAAAAGTGACGCCAAAATAGATGTTATAATAAAAACAGGGTAAGCACCAAAAAAAATTCCAAAGGAAATTGGAATATAGCTTGCAAAAACATCTGTTAAATGAATAATTTCATTTCTACACATTGTGTTTGCAATTTCTTCTGGAGAGTGCAATTCTAAAGAATAAGTATTTGGGTTAAAGCTCGGCATATACTTTTTCCACTTTTTAACCTTTAATGCTTTGTAAAGCTTTTTCTCAAATGGTTTTTCACAAAAGAATTTTTGCGAATATTTGAAATTGTGCGGAACAATTTTTCCAATAAAAAGCCTTAAAATAATGTGAAATATTATTGTGCCAAGGGTAATGGCAAGTGAAATTAAAATACCATTATTAGTAACAAACGCCAAAACGCCCACAAGAACACTTAAAGCTATTAAAATTGCCGTTATAATTAAAACAGTCTTTTTCATCGTTATCCTCTTTTGCTATGTTAACTTAATTATATCAAAAATATTTTTTTATGCAATAAATCTATTACTATATTATATCTTGGTAGGTAAAAAATATTGAACAACCATTTTAATTGTGGTATAATCCTAAAAAATATTAAAGAGGCAAATATGAAAACTAAAAGAAACTCGTTTTTGTTAGTGCTAACTGCACTAATTTGGGGCATTGCTTTTGTAGCTCAAAGCAAGGGTGGCGATGCAGTTGGTGCTTTCTCATTTAACTGTATCAGGTCGTTTTTAGGTGCATTTGCACTTTTACCCGTTATAGCAATTCTTGATAAATTAAAACTTTCAAAGGGTAGCCCACAAACACCTAGTGATAAGAAAAATTTAATAGTAGGCGGAGCTTGCTGTGGCCTTTTCTTAGCGGTAGCCACTAACTTGCAACAACTGGGAATAAACAGTGGTACTCCAGTTGGCAAGGCTGGATTTTTAACCGCTTGCTACATAATTCTAGTGCCAATTCTTGGCCTTTTCTTAAAGAAAAAGTGTGGCTTTAATATTTGGATAGGCGTTGCTTTAACTGTTGTGGGTCTTTACCTACTTTGTATGAATGGTAGCCTTAAATTTCAAACATCAGACATTTTAATTTTACTTTGTGCGCTGGTTTTCGCAATGCACATTTTGGTAATTGACCACTTTTCTCCACTTGTTGACGGCGTTAGAATGTCGTGCATACAGTTTTTTATTTGCGGAATTATTTCATTTGTTCCAATGCTTTTTGTAGATGTGCTTCCTGCAGGTGCTTCCCAGTGGATAGTTCCTTTATCAACATTTGACGCTTGGATTCCAATTCTTTACGCTGGCATTTGCTCGTCAGGAATTGGCTATACACTTCAAATTGTAGGTCAGCAGGGCGTTAACCCAACTGTCGCTTCACTTCTTTTAAGTTTAGAGTCAGTATTCGCAGTAATATCTGGCGCACTAATTCTTAAAGAAAAGCTAAGTGCGAGAGAGCTTACCGGTTGCCTACTTATATTTATTGCAATAACACTTGCACAAATCCCAATTAAACATAAAAAGAAAACCGATACAGTTTAAGCTGTACCGGTTCTTTTTATTTATAAAATATTATTAGATATTTTCTTTGCCGTATTTCTTTGTAACAA
>JAZUGZ010000225.1:0-6783 GCA_045641425.1 Candidatus Fimenecus sp. | reverse complement strand
TATTTTAGGAGGAATTTTTATGGCTAAAAACGATTTAATGCACGGCAACACTTCACTTTTAGTGTTATCACTTATTGATGTGCAAGATATGTACGGCTACCAAATCATTAAAGAGTTAAAGCGTAGAAGTGAGAATGTTTTTGAATTAAAAGAAGGTTCTCTCTACCCTGTTTTGCACGACCTTGAAAGCAAAAAGCTTATTACATCTTATATTGAGGAGACCGATTCTTCAAGAAAACGCAGATATTACAAAATCACTGACAAAGGCAGAAAGGAACTCAACGATAAAAAGCAAGAATTTTTCACATTTACTACTGCTGCACAAAAAGTTTTGAATTTTGCGTAAGGTGACATAGGTATGAAAAAGTACAAGGGTTTTGAAGAGGAAAAGAAAATATACATAGGTAAAGTCTTAAATCATATACACTATAAAAAGCTTCACACAAGAATATATCAAGAATTATCAGACCATTTAGATGATATGTATGATGATTTGACCAAAGATATTGACACATTTAGTGACAATGAAGAGATAATAGTAAAGAAAATTTTTGACGAAATGGGCGACCCTGACGATTTAGGTAAAGAGCTAAAGGAAGCAAATAAAAAAGTATTGTTTTGGGCAAAGCTTTGCAAAAGAACTTTAATTATTGTAATGGTATATTTTTGCATTGTTTGTCTTCCGTTTATTGTTGATAATTTTTTCAGCAACTTAAATGAATATTTTAACGCTGTTAACATAGAAACAATGGAAATAAGGATAGTGGAGCAAGATAATGACGGAGAGCCTATTAAGCTTTTAGCTGAAGCAGAATCGCATGGTATTGTTTACAAATTTTATGTTCCAGAAAAAGAGCCAGAAGATGAGTTTATAGATTTCGAAACAACATCTATAAAGGCCTTTGGAATAAATTTTAAGAATAAATTTGCAGGTCATGGTAGAGGTTACCAAAATCCAAAAAGCAACGTATATATTTACAATTTGCATTATGAGAATGAGCTCCTTCTTTTACACGACTCTTTATTTGTTTTTATTGGTAAGCCTGAAGAAAAATATATTAGGGTATATTTTGAGCCAATAAACAGAGATGACGAAGAGCATAAGCCATATTGGAGTGAGCTTATTGAATACCCACAAAACGGAACTTATGAAAATCCCGTAACATTTGTTTTAGAGTGTCCAGAAGGATACCGTTGGAATGTTTATGAGAGTCTAGATGAAAACAAGCAAAAAATTGAATACAAGAGTCATTCACTTCTTGGGCAGTCTCACGATGACGATACAGTAAGCCCACCAGCAGAAATTGAGCCATCATAACAAAAATACAATTGACAAATACTTATAATTAGTATAATATATATTTAATATGTATAAAGCGTTGAGGGAGAAGGCAAACTATCCCCTACTTTTCAAGAGAGTTACCCCATTAGCTGAAACGGGTAATATTAGTATTTAGTTTGTTACCACTCCTGAGTGACACCGAAAGCTTGATTAAGGTGCTCCGCAAATCTGCGTTAAAGATAAAAGAGTGGCAAATTTTTAATTTGCAATACGGGTGGAACCGTGGAATGTAATTTGTAGCATTTCATCCCTTGTTTTTGGGATGAAGTGCTTTTTTATTTTTGAAAGGAGAACATCATGATTAAAGTAACTTTAAGAGACGATGTTAAAGAGTACGAAAGTGGCATTACAGTTGCCGAAGTTGCAAAGTCAATCGGTATGGGACTTTACAAAGCAGCTATGGGTGGTAGAATCAACGGAGAATATGTTGACCTTCGCACCCCTATTACCGAAGATTGTAGCCTTGAAATTGTAACATTTGGTGACGACCTTGACGGTAAAAAGACATTTTGGCACACAGCTTCACATATTTTAGCACAAGCTGTTAAACGCCTTTACCCTGAAACAAAACTTGCTATTGGCCCTGCTATTGACAATGGCTTTTACTATGACTTCGATTCAGAAATCAATTTCACTCCTGAAATTCTTGAGAAAATTGAAGCAGAAATGAAGAAAATTGTTAAAGAAGATTTAGCACTTGAAAAGTTTGAAATGGAGCCAAAAGAAGCTCTTGATTATTTCAAGGCAAATGGCGAAATTTACAAATATGAGCTTATTGAAGAGCACGCAAACAATGGCGAAAAAATCACTTTCTACAAACAAGGTGATTTCAATGAACTTTGCGCAGGCCCACACATTATGTCAACCGGGGCCGTTAAGGCATTTAAGCTTACATCTTGCACTGGTGCTTATTGGCGTGGCGACGAAAAGAATAAGATGCTTCAAAGAATTTACGGTGTAGCTTTCCCAAAAGCTGCTGAGCTTGAAGCACACCTTGCACAAATCGAAGAAGCAAAGAAGAGAGATCACAACAAGCTTGGTCGTGAGCTTGAGCTCTTTACAACAAGTGATGTTATCGGTCAAGGTCTTCCAATTATGCTCCCTAAGGGTGCAAGAATCATTCAGCTTCTTCAAAGATTTGTTGAAGATGAAGAGCAAAGACGTGGTTGGCTCTTAACAAAGACACCATTTATGGCAAAGAGCGACCTTTACAAAATTTCTGGTCACTGGGATCATTACCTTGACGGTATGTTCGTTTTAGGCGACCCGGCAGATGAAAGCAAGGAATGCTTTGCACTTCGCCCAATGACTTGCCCATTCCAGTATCAAGCATATCTTAACAGAGCAAGAAGTTACAGAGATTTACCACTTCGTTACAACGAAACATCAACACTCTTTAGAAACGAAGCTTCAGGCGAAATGCACGGCCTTATTCGTGTTCGTCAGTTTACAATTTCAGAAGGCCACCTTATGTGCCGTCCTGACCAGTTAGAAGACGAATTTAAGGGCTGTCTTGAGCTTGCAATCTATATGCTTAAAACACTTGGCCTTTATGAAGATGTTTCATACAGATTTTCACAATGGGACCCAGCAGATAGAGAAAAATACATCGGTACTGACGAGCAGTGGAACGAAGCACAAGGAATTATGGCAAAAATTCTTGACCACCTTGAAATACCTTATAAAGTTGGTATTGGCGAAGCAGCATTCTATGGCCCTAAGCTTGACATTCAAATTAAGAATGTTCACGGCAAGGAAGACACACTTATCACAATTCAAATCGACCAGCTTCTTGCTGAAAAGTTTGGTATGGAATATACAGATGCTGACGGCACAAAGAAAAATCCATACATCATTCACAGAACTTCAATTGGTTGCTACGAAAGAACACTCGCTCTTCTTATAGAAAAATATGCAGGTGCATTCCCACTTTGGCTCTCTCCTGTTCAGGTTAAGCTTCTTCCTATTGCTGACCGCCACCACGACAGAGCATACGAAATCAAGGCAGAACTTGAAAAGTACGGTATGAGAGTAGAAGTTGACGACAGAAGCGAAAAGATTGGTTACAAGATTCGTGAAGCACAGCTTCAGAAAATTAACTATATGCTCGTTGTTGGCGACAAAGAAGTTGAAGAAGGCACAGTTTCAGTTAGAAAACGTGGCGAGGGCGACATTGGCTCTATGGCAATTTCTGAACTTACTGCTAAACTCAACGAAGAAATTGCAACAAAAGCATTAAACTAATAAGTAAAAAATCTACCAAAAGAGGTGTAATATGGACGCAAAACAGCCATTAACCGTAACGGTTATTACCGACACACACTATTATTCAAAAAAGCTTGGTACTTCAGGCCCTGCTTACAACAAAACAAATTCAAAAAGCCAGCTTCTTTTGAAAGACGCTGCCGAAGTTCTTGAAGCTTGTTTTGAACAAATTAAAGCAGACACAAGAACTGACATAGTTCTTCTTCACGGCGACACAACAACAAACGGAGATTACGACTCACACAAAGAGTTTATTGAAATGCTTCGTGACCTTAAAAAAGCAGGAAAGAGAGTTTTCGTTACAACCGCTACTCACGACTATCAAGATTCCGGCGAAGTTGATTCATTTGCTACTGGCGAATTTGTTAAAGTTCCTGCTGCAAAGCGTGAAGAACTTTTTGAGATGTATCGCGAATTTGGTCCTGATCAGGCACTTTCAGTACATCAGCCAAGTATGTCATATTGCGCACAGCTTGCAGATGGCTACCGTCTTTTAGCACTTAATGATGATAAAAACCTTACTGGTAAAAGTGGTGTTTCTGACGACTGCTATGAATGGATTAAAGCACAGGTTGCTGACGCAAAGGCAAATGGTCAATTCATTCTCGCTATGACTCACCACCCAATGATTGCCCCATCCCCTATTTACGGGCTCATTGGTAAAAATGATATGTTTGGCGATTTTGATGTTCGTCGTGAACAGTTTGCAGACCTTGGTATTCAGTTTATGCTCACAGGTCACACTCACATTCACGGAATCGACAAAATTACAACTCCAAAGGGTAACACCTTCTACGATATTGCAACAGCTTCCCCTGTTGGCTACCCTGGTACAATTCGTACAATCGTTCTTGACCCAAGCAAAGATGTAGTAAGTACTACAACAGATTTTGTTACAGTTAAGCCTAATTGCGAGCTTCACAACGGCAATATGAAAGACCATCTTTCAAATCAGCTTGCTGGTATGATTGTTGATATGGTACACGCAGCTGCTGGCGACACAGAAACATTTGCAACAATGGTTACTGCAATGAGCATTAAGAAAAAGCTCATTTACAAAATCGGCTGGCTTATTAAACCAGTTGCAAAAATTCTTAACAAGCTCACTATTGGCACAGTTGCAAAGTGGACAAAGAAAGAAAATGGACTCAAAAAAGAAGAATATGCTCATATTAAAGATGACAGCGTAGTTGATTTCATTATAAAAATGGTTCTTAATCTCTATGGTGGCGACAATCTTTATAACCCAGAAGACCCTGAATACAAAATTGCAATGGGACTTATTAGCATTTTCGATTCTATTTTTGATACATTACATATTAAAGTTAAGAATCTTGTTAAAGTTTCAGATTCACTCTTTGACTTTGTTGAACCACTTATTCACAACCGTGGAATACCGTCATACAACACAGTTCTTCCAATTATGCCATTTTATGGCGAGGGCAAACAAGGTCCAGTTCCGGTTGAAGAAAAGCCTGAAATAACAATTAAAAGTAAGAAAGGCCCTGGCATTCTTGCAGTGCTTATTCTTGGCATAATTATCTTCTTCATTCCACTTGTGCTTATTCTTGGCATTGGCTTTATTAGAAACCAAATTAAATATGGCAAGAAAATGAAGATTGACGAATAATCAAATAAATCTTAAGCGGTGGGTTTTGCCCACCGTTTTTTTATGCCAAATTTAGTTTTAGATAAATTCCTTCTACCATATATTTGTGCAAAAAGTGGAAAATGACGCTAAAACTTGTATATGTTGACCCAAATTAAGACAATATATAACTATTTTGGGCAGATAATCAACATTTTACTTGATTTTTCGCTTCAAAGGGTATATAATCATATTATATATTGAGGGGTTATGCACCTTTTTACGCTTATTTTGGGAGGTATATTACTGTGAGCGGAGATTTACACTGTCACACAAGACTTTCTGATGGTTCACTTGGAATCGAGGAAATCATTACTTTTGCAGCAAAGAAAGAACTTAAAACTATAGCTATTACTGACCATGACTGCCTTGCGGGTACAGTTCGTGGTAAGGTAATTGGTGCAAGACATGGTGTTCAAGTTATTCCTGGCGTTGAATTTTCTTCAACCTGTGAAGAGCTTGGCAAAAACATTCATATTCTTTGCTATCTTCCAGACTCTCCTGATATGCTTGAGGGTCTTTGCAAGCGTAACTCTATGGCAAGAAAAAGAGCCTCTCACTTTATGATGCTTCAGGTTGCAAAGCGTTACAACATTCCACCTGAATTTATTACAAAATGTGCAATGGGTTCAACTAACCTTTATAAGAAACATATAATGCAATCCCTTATTGAATGTGGTTATGCTGAATCATTTAACGGCGACGTATATAAAGAACTCTTCACAAAAGAAAGCGAAAATAATATTCTTATCGTTCCAAAATATGAAAGCACAAAGGCTGTAATTGATGCAATTCATGAAGCTGGCGGCATTGCAGTTCTTGCCCACCCTTTTGTTACTGGTTGCGTTGATGAGCTTGACGAAATTATCAAACTCGGAATTGATGGTGTTGAAGTTAACCACCCAAGTGCAAGCGAAGAGCAGCAGGCATTACTTCGCAAAAAAGTTTCAAAAGCAAAGCTTTTAATTACTGGTGGCAGTGACTTCCACGGTCTTTATAATGAGTATAAAGTCTCTCTTGGCGACTATACTACAAGTGATGACGAATTACACGCTCTTCTTACATACAAGTCAAAGCAGAAAAGACTTCAAAAGAAATTAGCACAAGCGGAAGCTAACGCATAATATTACATATAATATTATAAAGGAGGTCAGCGAAATGTTTGACGATAGCGACGTAAAGATTTTTAACGACAAAGGTAAATCAAAAGAAAATTTTGACGAAGTTGCAGTTATTGCCGAAATGACAAGGCACAGAAGCAATGGCAACTCCGAAAAAGCAAAAAAGCTTGGCAAACACCTTGCTGATATCTTTGTTGATGAAACAAAAATGATAAAAGACCTTGAAAAAGAGGTTGGTTCACTGGAATTTGATGCTGATATTGTTTATCAAATCAAAGTGCTTCTTGCATTTACAGCTGAGTATTGCATTAACCACTCTCTTCCATCTGCACTTCTTTCAAACACAGCGGTTAACAAAATGTATGACACAGTAAGCAAAAACGCTTATGAATTTTACGACCGACTTG
>JAZUGZ010000224.1:0-6761 GCA_045641425.1 Candidatus Fimenecus sp. | reverse complement strand
GGTCGTGTAGTTGCTGTTTGTGGTGGTGCAGGCGAAAAGACTGAAAACCGTTCAAATAACCGTGCAGTTGCCGCAAAAAGACAGCCTGGTTCTTCAATTAAGCCACTTACAATTTACGCTCCAGCAATTGAAGAGAACTATATTACTTGGTCATCAAAAATTAAAAACTATGGTATTACTTGGGGCGGTAAGGTTTGGCCTAAAAACTATGGTGGCGACCCAGGTGCACCAGATTCATATGTTACAGCTCAATATGCTCTTTCAATTTCTTACAACACAGTTCCTGCTCAAATTCTTATGATGATGGGCTTTGAAATGAGTTATAATTACGCAACAGAGCATTTCCATATTTCAACTCTTAATGGCGATATTGACCGTTATGCTCCGTCATCACTTGCAACAGGTGGTACAAGCGGCGGTGTAACAACACTTGAAATGGCTGCTGCTTTTGCAACCTTTGGTAATGGCGGTAAATATTATGAGCCATATTGCTATTACAAGGTTACAGATAGCACAGGCGACAACATTATTTTACAAAAAGAGCCTGAACCAGAACAGGTAATTTCGCCTGAAACATCATACGTTATGAACCAAATGCTTCGTACAGTATTCAACTCTTCAAGTGGTACTGCAACAGCATACGGCGTTAAGGGCTTCACAACCTATGGTAAATCTGGTACAACAACAAATAACTTTGACCGTTGGTGTATTGGTGGTACACCATACTACATTGCAGCTGTTTGGTTTGGCTATGACTACAATAAACAGATTATGGCAAGCGGTAGCCCAGCAGGTCGAATTTTCAAAACTGTTATGGATAGAGTACACGAAGGACTTGCAGCAAAGTCATTTGACCAATTCTCTGACAAGGTTGTTCAAAGAAGCTATTGCACAGCTTCGGGCCTTCTTGCAAGTAGCAAGTGTGAGTCAACAGCTGTGGGTTGGTATAAATCGTCACATCTTCCAGCAACATGTGCGGGTTGTGTGGTTCCGGGTGCGGAGGTAGTCAACAAAGACGATAATGAGGATGAAGAAAAGACTACTAAGAAAGAAACAACCACTAAAAAGTCTGACGACAAAGAAACAACAACTAAAGCACCTAACACAACAGCGGCTCCGTCAACAACTGTGGCTCCACCCCCACAGACTGAATCACCAACTGCTGCACCAGTTGTCACAGACCCAATTGATACAGCAGGGGAATAATATATGGTTATTATTTCTGTTGACTATGGCGATGCAAGAACAGGAATTGCCGCTTGTGACAAATTAGGCTTGCTTGCTTCTCCGGTGTGTGTAATTGCTGAAAAAGATAAAGAAAAGTTAATTACAAAAATTCACCAAATAGCTAAAGAGCGTAAAGCTGAAAGGTTTTGCGTTGGATTACCAAGAAATATGGACGGAACATATGGCTTTCGTGCAGAAGCTTGCAAAGAATTTGGCGAAGCACTTCAAAAAGCAACTGGAATTGAAGTTGTTTTTCGTGATGAACGACTTACAACTGTTTCAGCTCACAATATTTTATCAGCTAATGACGTTCGCGGTAAAAAAAGAAAAGATGTTGTAGATGCTGTTTCTGCTGTTCTTATTTTAGAAGAGTATTTGAAAACTCTTTAATGAGGACACAAACTGACAAAATATATGCCTGATACCTTATATAATGGTATCAGGCTTTTTCTTTTGTTTGGAGTGGTGCTTTTGACTGTATATGTTGATGTGCTTGTGCTTACTAATTCACTTGTGAATTACTTTATGCTTTTAGGAGTAAAAATTATTACAGGTGCTGATACAAAGCGAATTAGAATGGTTTTAGGCGCAATTGTGGGTGGAGTTTCATCACTAACTGTGCTTTATAATTTAGGCGTTTTTGGAACTTTAATAAAAATTGCAATTGCATTTTTAATGACTCTTGTTTCGTTTCCGTTTGTGTCTAAAAAATCATACATAAAGAAGAATTTTTGGCTGTTTTTAATTAGCTTTATTTTTGCTGGAATTTCCTTTTGTGTTTATATGATTTTTGATACTGATTTAATGATTTATTCAAACGGAACAGTATATTTTGATATTGATATTACATTTTTAACGGTATGCACGGCTTTGTCTTTTGTGGCTATAACTTTAATTTCAAGATTTACTGACAAAAATATACCGCAAAAAGAATTTTATAAAATAACGCTTGTTTGTGCTAATGAAAAATTAACCTTAACAGGATTTATGGATACTGGCAACAACTTAAAAGAGCCATTTTCGTTTGCACCAGTAATTTTAACAAATGAAAAAATCTATCAAAAGCTTTATTCAGCTAAAAATAATGTGCGTGAAAGGGTAATACCTGTTGCAACGGCAAATGGCGATGGAATATTACACGCCATAAAGCTTGATTATGTTATTTTTAATGGCAGAACAATAAATAATATTTATTTAGGACTATCGGCAAGCGTGCCCAATGGTGCAGATGTAATTCTTTGTCCTGATTTATTAAGTGAGGAAAATTATGAAAAAACTAAAACAACTATTTAAGAAAATCTACTTAAAACTTTTTAAGAAAGATATTTTTTATGTTAACGGTCCAATGTCACTTCCAGAGCCTTTAACGCGTGAGCGTGAAGAAGAGCTTGGAATTTTAATGGCACAAGGGGACTCTTCAGCCCGTGACGAGTTGATTGTGCATAATTTAAGACTTGTAGTTTATGTTGCTAAAAAATTTGAGTCGTCAGGAGTTAATATTGAAGATTTAATTTCAATTGGAACAATAGGACTTATTAAATCTGTGAATACTTTTTCGCCAGAAAAAAACACAAAACTCGCAACTTATGCTTCTCGCTGTATTGAAAATGAAATATTGATGTATCTTCGTAAAATTTCGTCACAAAAGCTTGAAGTGTCACTTGATGAGCCATTAAATGTTGACTGGGATGGCAACGAGTTAATGCTATCTGACGTGCTTGGTAGCAATGGCGACGAAATTGACAATGACATTGAATTTGAAGATGAAAAAAGAATGCTCAGAAAGGTAATTGAATCGTTAACCCCACGCGAAAAAACTATAATTGATATGCGTTATGGCCTTTCTGGCGGTAAAGAACTTACTCAAAAAGAGGTTGCCGATAGCCTTGGAATTTCGCAAAGCTACATTTCAAGACTTGAAAAAAGAATAATAAAACGACTTGGCGACAAAATGAAAGCTATGAATAGATAAAAAATAACTATAATTTTGCAAAAAAAGTATGTAAAAATCAAAACTGTTGTGGTATAATGAAATTTGTAAAATTATGTCCGTATAGTTAACTATACGAAGAAAAAGAAGGGTTAGTTTATGACTTACGATGTTGCAGTTGTTGGTGCTGGCGTTGTTGGCGGTCTTATTTCCCGTGAACTTAGTCGCTTCAACATAAAAGTCGCATTACTCGAAAAGTGTAATGACGTTGCAATGGGTACAACAAAAGCAAATAGTGCTATTGTTCACGGTGGTTTTGACGCTATGAACGGTACACTTAAAGCAAAGCTCAATGTTGAGGGTACTGCCTTAATGCCAGAGGTTTGCGAAAAGCTTCATGTTCCTTACAAAAACAATGGTTCTTTAGTAGTTGCTTTTTCAGATTCTGAAATGGACCACGTTAAAGTTCTTTACGAAAGAGGTGTAAAGAACGGCGTTCCAAGACTTTCTGTTATTGACAGAGATGAACTTAGAAGAATTGAGCCGAATATTAGTGACGAAGCTGTTGGCGCACTTCTTTCAGAGAGTGCAGGTATTGTTTGCCCTTATGAGCTTACAATAGCAGCAGTTGAAAATGCTGTTACAAACGGCGTTGAGTTTATCCGTAACTGTGAAGTTACTGAAATTACAGACAATGGCGAGAATTACACTCTTAAAACAACAGTAGGTGACATTAACGCTAAATACATTATCAATGCTGCCGGTAACTTCTCTGACAAGCTCGCTTCAATGGTTGGCGATGATTCAATCGAATTAGTACCAAGAAAAGGCGAGTACTATGTTCTTGACAAGTCAGTTGGCAATTTAGCTGTTCATACAATTTTCCAATGCCCTAACGAAATGGGTAAAGGTATTCTTGTTACCCCAACAGTTGACGGTAACTTACTTATTGGCCCAACAGCTAAAAATATTGAAGATAAAGAAGATATCACAACAACTCCTGAAGGACTTCGTGAAATTGTTGAAAAGGCACTTAAGTCAGTTCCAACAGTTTCAGTTAGAAATGCGATTACATCTTTTGCAGGCGTTCGTGCTCATCCAACTAATGACGATTTCATCATTGGTTGGTGCGAAAAGTCAGAAAGATTTTTGAATGTTGCAGGTGTTGAATCTCCAGGTCTTTCATCAGCTCCAGCTATTGCACTCTTTGTTCGTGATATTCTTTCTGAAAAACTCGAACTTACTGAAAAAGAAAATTATACAGACACTCGTGAAAAGCCAGTTCGCTTCCGTCATATGAGCGATGACGAACGAGCAGAGCTTATAAAGAAAAATTCAGCTTATGGCAGAATTATTTGCCGTTGCGAAACAATTACCGAGGGCGAAATTATTGATGCTATTAAAGCTCCTGCTGGTGCTCGTGATGTTGACGGCGTTAAACGTAGAACAAGAGCAGGTATGGGCAGATGCCAAGGCGGATTCTGCGGTAGTAAGGTTGTTGAAATTCTTTCCCGTGAACTTGGAATTCCAATGAATGAAGTTACAAAATTCGGCGGCGACTCCAAGATTATTTACGAGAGAACAAAGTGAGGTGCGAGGAATGACAGATTTTGATTTAGTAGTAGTTGGTGGTGGCCCTGCTGGTATGGCAGCAGCCCTTAAAGCACACGCTGAAGGCGTTGAAAAAATTGTAGTTCTTGAACGCGCCGAAACTCTCGGTGGTATTCTTGAACAGTGTATTCATACAGGCTTTGGTCTTCACTATTTCGGCGAAGAGCTTTCAGGCCCTGAGTATGCGGGCAGATTTATTAAACTTTTAGAAGATACAAATATTACTGTTAAAACTGACACAATGGTACTTGATATTGCCGACGACAACACAGTTACAGCAGTAAATAAAACTGACGGACTTTTAAAACTTAAAACTAAAGCAGTTGTACTCGCTATGGGTTGTAGAGAACGCCCACGTGGTGCTCTTTCAATTGCTGGCCACAGAGGTTCAGGTATTATGACTGCTGGTACAGCTCAAAAATATGTTAACATTGACGGCTATATGCCAGGTCACGAGGTTGTTATTTTAGGCTCTGGCGACATTGGTCTTATTATGGCTCGTAGAATGACTTTAGAGGGTGCAAAGGTTAAAATGGTTTGCGAGCTAATGCCTTATTCAGGTGGCTTAACTCGTAATATTGTTCAATGCCTTGAAGACTTTGATATTCCGCTTAAGCTCTCAACAACAGTTGTAGCAACTCACGGTAAAGAAAGACTTGAAGGTGTTACTATCGCAAAGGTTGACGAAAAACTTCAGCCAATTCCTGGCACAGAAGAGTATGTTCCTTGCGACACACTTATGCTCTCTGTTGGTCTTATCCCTGAAAACGAGCTTTCAAAGAACGCTGGAATAGAGCTTGATAGAATTACAAACGGCCCTAAGGTTGACGAATATCGTGAAACAGAGCACAAGGGTGTATTTGCTTGCGGTAATGTTTTACAGGTACACGACCTTGTTGACTATGTTACAGAAGAAAGCCAAATCGCAGGTCTTGGTGCTGCAAAGTTCATTAAGGGCGAAAAGGTTACTGGCGACTGTGTTTACACAAATGGTGTAAATGGTGTTCGTTACATAGTTCCACAAAGAATTAACAAAGAAACAGATGCTGACGTTAAGCTTTATTTCCGTGTTGGCGCTGTGTTTACAAATGCAACTATTGTTGTTGAAGCAAATGGCGAAACAATTCTTTCAAAGAAAAAGAAAAAGCTTTGCCCAGGCGAAATGGAATATGTTTTAATCAAAAAAGATGTTATTGCATCCCTTCCTAAAGATGCAACAATTACTGTAAGAGTGGAGGCTTAAGGTTATGGAAAAAAGAGAACTTGTTTGCGTAGCTTGTCCTTTAGGCTGCCCTATTACTGTTACACTTTCGGATAATGGCGAAGTTTTAGATGTAACTGGTAACACTTGTAAGCGTGGCGACGCTTATGCTCGTAGTGAGTGCACAGCTCCTACTCGTTCACTCACAACTACTGTAAAGGTTGAGGGTGGTAAGCTCCCAGTTGTTCCAGTTAAATCAGCAGGCCCAGTTCCAAAGGGTATGATGTTCGATTGCATGAAAGTAATCAACGAAGCTAAAGTTTCAGCACCAGTTAAAATTGGCGATGTTGTAATTAAAGATATTTTAGGAACAGGAGTTGACATTGTTGCCACAAATAATGCAGAATGAGTCAGTTCTTCTTGCATCAAAGGTAACACCGTCACAAAGGCAACTTGAATGGCAAAGTTTAGAATTTTATGCTTTTTGCCATTTTGGTACAAACACATTTCTAAACAAAGAATGGGGTGACGGTAACGCCGCCCCATCTTCTTTTAACCCTAAAAAACTTGATGCTGAGCAGTGGGTTAAAGAGATTAAAAATGCAGGTATGAAAGCGCTAATTCTTACTTGTAAGCACCATGACGGATTTTGCCTTTGGCCAAGTAAATTTACCGATTACTCAGTTAAAAATAGCCCTTTTAGAAATGGTAAGGGCGATGTTGTTAAAGAAGTAAGTGACGCTTGTAAAAGAAACAATATTAAATTCGGTGTTTATTTATCTCCTTGGGATA
>JAZUGZ010000223.1:0-4303 GCA_045641425.1 Candidatus Fimenecus sp. | reverse complement strand
TAGAGAAAAGGTCCTTGATTCTTGGATGCAAAATACTCTTCTTTTGTGCCTTGAAGCAAGTGAAATAGACAAAAACCCACTCTCTGATTTGTATGAGCTTGCAAGGTTAATTGGTGTTGATATTCACATTAACACCGAGCCAAATATAGAAAATATAGATGCACTTCGTTTGTTCGTTCTTGTTTCTGAAGAGGCAATGACAAATGCTGTTAAACATGCTGGTGCAAAGCATTTTTATATAGACCTTGAAAGAAAGGGTACCGAAATTTCTGCTGTTTACACAAATGACGGCTTAAGTCCAAACAAAGAAATAACCGAAAGTGGTGGCTTAAGGGAGCTTCGAAGAAAAATTGAAGGGTTTGGTGGAGTAATGGCTATAACATCAAGCCCATATTCCTTAAAAATCACTATTCCACTAGGAGAATAATGTATGTATAATGTTTTAATTGTAGAAGATCAAAAAATGCCAAGAGATCTTTTAGAACTTCGCATAACAGCTGAAAAAAATTATAACCTTATTGGTTCAATCACAAACGCTGACACAGCAATTAAGATTTGCGAGAGTCAAAAAATTGATTTAATCTTAATGGATGTTTTAACTGACCTTGGTTCAAACGGACTTGATGCATCAGAAGAAATAAAGAAGAAGTTCCCTGAAACTAAAATAATAATAGTTACCTCAATGCCAGAGGCTTCTTGGTTAGGTAGAGCAAAAGAGATTGGCGTAGAATCATTTTGGTACAAGGAAACAGATGAAAATATAATTTCTGTAATGAATAAAACTATGGCAGGAGAAAGTGTTTACCCAGAAACCACTCCTCAAACTCAAATAGGACTCACTAATAACCACGAGTTTACAGAAAGAGAGCTTGATGTTCTTCGTGAATTGCTTACAGGAGATAGCAATAGCGAAATCGCAAAGCGACTTGATATTTCAGCAGAAACGGTAAAAACTCACATTCAACATATGTTTGAAAAAACAGGCTTCAAAACTCGTACAGAATTAGCAATTCATGCTCGTTCACTGGGAATAGTAATTAAATAAAAAAATAGGGCTATTTGTAAAATAGCCTTATTTTTTTATTGTTTATCCCCTAATTGGGGGATGTGCTTTTCTTCTTATAATTATATAATATCATAGAGTGAATATTTATATTTGAGGAGGAATATATATGAAAAACACTAAGAAAATAATAGCAATGTTTTTAGTAATTTGTATGGTCATTTCAGCTTTACCTGTAATGGCAACAGCATCTAGCACTCTTTTTGCACTTTACATTACTGATACTATTGGTGGTAGCTCAAAATCAATTGATATATCAGCAAATGACTCGGGTGCTGGCTGGTCTTGGGATGCAAGCAGCGAAGTGTTGACTCTTTCTGGATTTAACGGTCAATACATTGAGGCGAATGGTACACTTCACATTGTAATTAACGGCACTAATAGAATTACAGGTGCTGACGAAGCAACAGCAATGATAAGTGCATCAAATGTCTATATTGATAAAACGTCATCTGATGTAACTGATACTCTTACATTTGTTTGGGAGCATAACACAGATAATAACCGTGAATCAGCTATTGATGCAAGTTATATTTACTTACTTGGTGGTACATATAACTTTGACTTAACTAATACTGAGCTTGGCGATATTTGTGCAAGCTTTGGTTACACAGAAGTTCATAATGGTACAAATATCAATGCAGATATTTATGCTAAAAAGTATTCTGCAAGATTTACTAATAATGAATTATTAGCAGATGGCTATGGTAATATTACTATAAATTCAATTGCTGGCGATACAGCTGGTAATCTTTATGCTTATTCTGCATCAAGCTTAGATTTTGATGATTACCAGGGTACTGCTATTATTAACAGCTCTCGTCATGATTCCGAAAAAGATGCGTATGCTGTTTACAGCTTACATGGTAATCAATTAGCTTTAGGTGAGACAGGCCATGTTGAGCTTCATTCTTCAACATGTGTAGCACTTAATAATTATTATTTGTCTTTCTTACCAAAAAACATTAAAACAACACCATCTCAGGTAGCTTGCGATGTATCAACTAATTCTCTTTATAATATTGAATCAAATCAAAAGGTAAAAGATTTGGTACTTGAATATTCAAGTACAGAGCAACCTATGGTAGTAGACACAAATGGTTTGGAAATTCCAAGTGAGGAGGTAGGCACAGATGTTAATATTCAGTTAAGCAAATGCTTAACTCGTGTTTTAACTCCAAGCTATGAAATTATTAGTGGTACTTTACCTCAAGGCTTAACCCTTGAATCCCCTTATGGTATTAGTGGTACACTTGAAGATGTTTGCCCTGCAGGTAGTGTTACTATTCGTGTAACTGACCTTAACAGAACTGTTAATAATACATTTGATTTTGTTTTGCCTTACGGTGAGGTTTATAGAAGCACAAAATACATAAGTATTAACGGTAATAATTATGATAATGAATTAAATGCAAGTGGCACAGGTTGGACTTGGGATGCTGCAACCTCAACACTTACACTTAATAATTTTACTGGTACAGATATTTATAACAATGGTCCAATCAATTTGGTACTTAATGGTACAAATACTATTACGGGTATAAACGATTCTAAATACATTATTAAAGCAAATGGCGATATTGTAATAGATAAAACAACTTCTGATACTACCGATATTCTTAACCTCATTTGGACAGGCAATACTGATGGCGATCGTGAATATGCAATAGCTAATGACGACGGCGATACAATAATTAACGGTGGTACGGTTAATTTTAATTTAACCAATGTGGATCTTGGCGATATATGTTGTGTTAAAAGTTACTTATATGTTAACAATGGTGCAAATATAAATGCAAATGTTTATGCAGAGAAGTATTCAGCAAGACTTACTTATGGCGATTTATACGCTGCTGGTAGTGGTAATATCAACATTACAACCTGTACTGGTGATAGAACAGATTCAACAAATTCATTCGCTCTTGCAACTCCACGCTTAAGTGGTTTTTCAGGCAATTTAGTAATGAACTGTACTCGTCATGATTCTGACCGCTTTGCTTATGACTTTAACTCAGTTGGTTATGAATCTTTTGCACTTGCAGAAGGTGGACGAGTAGAATTACACGCAACAACTGCTATTGCAGTATCAAGTTGCTTTAACATTACAAATTTACCCAAAAATGTTAAGACCACTCCGGAAGTTGGCTATGAACAGAATAGTAGGTATATTTATGACTATACTCATGATAAAGTTGCAACAGACTTAATTATTGAATATACAGATGAAGAACAGCCAATGAGATGCTATGCAGATGGTATAGCTACACCAGATGTGTCTATTGGTGATGAAATTCGTCTAAACTTAGATAACTATACTATGTATGTTAAATCTGGCAGATATGAAATAATTGACGGTACTTTACCAGATGGCATTTCAATGGATGAATACGGTAATTTTTCTGGCTATGCTACAACTCCTGCTCTTGCAAGTGAAATTACAGTTAGAATTACTGACATTTCAAGACCAGAGGGTAGCAATACAATTGATGTAACCTTAACAATTGGTCGTGTTAGAGGTTATGCACCAGTTACTGGTATTGAAATTGCAAAGACAGAAATTATTATCAGTGAATACACATCTAAAACACTTACAGCTAATGTACTTCCAGCAGATGCAAATAATACTGATGTTACTTGGTCATCATCTAATCCAAGCGTAGCATCGGTTGGTATAAATACAGGTAAAGTATATGGTAACGAGCCTGGTACTTGCACAATTACAGCAACATCTAAAGAGGGTGGCTATAAAGCAACCTGCACAGTTTATGTTACAGAGAGTACTCCTAAGGCAGATATAAGTGCGGATGGTGTTGTTAGAAACTTGTATCCTAACCGAACATACTCAATAAATGGTAAGATTTACAAGTCAAATAGTGATGGCCAAATCACATTAACTGAATGGCCAGTAAGTAGAGTTTCAATAGTTCTTGTTTCTACAACTGGTATTGGTAAGTGCAATTCATCTGCACAGATTATTTATCCATATTATGATGCAGGCGATATAGATAATAATGGTACAGTAGATACAAACGACTATTCTATGATTTCATCTTACGTTCTTTGCCAAAGATCGCTTAATCCACTACAAAAGCAGGCAGCTGACTTAAATGGCGATGGTGTAGTTGATGGATTTGATGCAATTTTGCTTGACTGTTACTTGAATGGCGTTTGCGATATAAATGGTAACTACTACTACTACTACTATTAATTTTTAATCCAATATCCGATTTTCGGTTTACC
>JAZUGZ010000222.1:0-3297 GCA_045641425.1 Candidatus Fimenecus sp. | reverse complement strand
CAGCTTGCAGAAGTTCTTAAAACTCTTACTCCAAGAGAGTCAAAGGTTCTTTCACTTCGTTTTGGCCTTGAAGATGGCCACCCAAGAACTCTTGAAGAAGTTGGCACAGAGTTTGGCGTTACAAGAGAGCGTATTCGTCAGATTGAAGCAAAAGCACTTCGCAAACTTCGTCACCCAAGCCGTAGCAAAAAGCTTCGTGACTTCCTTGATTGATAAAATTTATAAAAATAAAGCGGTCAATTTTGACCGCTTTATTTTTATAAATTTTACTTTTTAAGTGTTCTCATTGAGTTTAGTATTGCAATTACACTAACACCCACGTCAGCAAAAACTGCCATCCACATTGTAGTAAATCCAAATGCACCGAGCAAAAGGAACGAAATCTTAATTCCAAGTGCAAATACAATGTTTTCTTTAACTATTTTAAGAGTACGCTTTGAAATTTTGACTGCTTCGCCAATTTTGCCAATGTCATCATCCATAATAACAACATCAGCGGCTTCAATAGAAGCGTCAGAGCCAATTCCACCCATTGCAATGCCAATGTCTGCACGAGCAAGTACTGGTGCATCATTTATTCCGTCACCAGAGAATATGAGCTTACCATTTTTGCTCTTTTCGTTAAATAGCTTTTCAACTATTTGAACTTTGTGGGCAGGGAGTAGCTCTGTGTGAGCTTCGTCAAGCCCGAGTGTATTCGCAACATTTTTGCCGACTTCATCTCTGTCGCCAGTAAGCATAACAGTTTTAACTCCGTTTGCTTTAAGGTCTTTAATCATCTGTGCCGAATTCTTTTTAATACTGTCAGAAATTATAATGTGACCGGCATATTCTCCGTCAATGCAAATATGAAGAATTGTGCCAATCTTCTCGCAAGGCTCTGTGGCAATACCGAACATATCGCAAAGTTTTTTATTGCCAGCTAAAACTTCGTGTCCGTCAACTGTCGCTTTAATTCCATGACCTGCAATTTCTTCAACATTTTCTATAAGACCCAAGTCAATTTCCTTGCCGTAATATGATTTAACTGAAATAGCAATAGGGTGGCTTGAATAACTTTCAGCATAGGCACAGTATTTTACAAGCTCTTCTTCACTAATATCCACAGGGTGTACCGCAGTTACGTTAAATGACCCTTCTGTAAGTGTACCAGTTTTGTCAAATACTGCAATCTCAGCTTTTGAAAGATTTTCAAGGTAACAAGAGCCTTTAATAAGAATACCTTTTCTTGATGCACCACCAATTCCGCCAAAGAATGAAAGGGGAATTGAAATAACAAGTGCGCAAGGGCAAGAAATAACAAGGAATGTAAGTGCCCTTTGAATCCACATTAAAATGTTACCAACAAATATTGGCGGAATAAAAGCTAAAAGCACTGCACTAATAACTACAATCGGTGTGTAATATCTTGCAAACTTTGTAATAAAGTCTTCACTCGCAGCCTTGTTTGATGATGAATCTTCAATAAGCTCTAAAATCTTATTAACAGTTGACTCTCCAAACTCGCTTGTAACTCTAACTTTAATAAGTCCATTAAGATTAACGCAACCACTAACTACTTTGTCGCCAACTGTTGCGTCTTTAGGAAGAGCTTCGCCAGTAAGCGCCGCTGTGTCAATGCTTGTGCTACCTTCAATTATTTCGCCATCAAGTGGAATTTTCTCGCCAGGCTTAATTAAAATGATGTCATCTATCATAACATCATAAGGGTCAACTTCAGTTGTTTCGCCATCTTTAATTAAATTAGCGTAGTCAGGGCGAATGTCCATAAGAGCTGAAATTGATTTTCTACTCTTGCCAACTGCCCAGCTTTGGAAAAATTCGCCAACTTGGTAAAAAAGCATAACGAACACAGCTTCAGGGTATTCCCCAGTTGCAAGTGCACCTATTGTTGCAACCGCCATAAGAAAGTTTTCGTCAAAAACTTGACCGTGAGCAATATTTCTTACCGATTTTAATAATACATCATATCCAATTATAAAATAGGGGATAAGAAATAGCGGAAGAGCAATGTACCATTTTGGCTCTAATATGTGTTCGATTACAACACAAGCAATTAAAAGAATCGTACTGACCGCTATTCTAATTAAAGTTTTCTTTTGCTTTTTGCTCATAAAAATTCCTTCTTATCTAACTATTGTGCAGTCAGGCTCAATTTTTTTGCAAATTTTTTGAGCTTCGTCAACTACTGAGTCAAATATAGCATCGTCAGCATCAATAGTAAGGCGTTGTGACATAAAGCTAACCTTTGCATCATTAACACCAGAAAGTTTTTTAATACCTGCTTCCATTTTTGCTGCACAGTTAGCACAGTCAAGGTCTTGAAGTTTGAATGTTTTTTTCATAATATATCTCCTTAAAATTGTTAACTAATATTATTCACAAATATGTTCCATACCTTGGTCGAGCATGGTTCTAACATGGTCGTCTGCAAGGGAATAGTAAATTGATTTACCATCACGGCGGAATTTAATAAGCTGTGATTGCTTAAGAACTCTTAATTGATGTGAAATTGCTGAAGCTGTCATATTAAGAACTTCTGCAATATCATTTACACACATTTCAGATTCAAATAGTACATAAAGAATCTTAATTCGAGTGCTGTCGCCAAATACCTTAAAAAGCTCTGCAAGGTCATAAAGAATTTCTTCATCTGGCATTTGTTCATTTACTTTATTTATAATGTTTTCGTTTTCCATAGATACCTCTCAAAACAAATATTAAATCAAATTATCATTTGAACAACCGTTCAAATGTATTATAAAATAACATAACGAGTTTGTCAATAGGGAATAGGAATATTTTTACATTTCTTTTTACCATTATATATTTATATATACAATAATATATAATATAGCAAAATGCGTCAGTAAGTTATTCTTCAGAAGAGCCAAGTTAATATTTCTATATATTAAACTGTGCATTTTCTACTATATATTGGAGTTTATGTGCAGTTTGACATCTTTTGCACATAAAATTGCACTAATATAATGCTTTTTTATGCACATTTTTGGAACACCCGGCTAAGTTTCAAAAAAGATTAAAAAAATTGAAAAAAGTTGTTGACATTTGTCTTGTGTTTTGATATTATATACGAGCGCCAAGGAAAGAGCGCAAACACGAACCTTGAAAATTAAACAACGACGAGATAAAAAAGGAACCCTGTAGATTCCAGAGAGAGTTAGAAATAACGATTGAAGGAAGTACAAGAAACAGTAATTCTTTTGGGACACAAAAGAGTTAAAATAAACGCAAAGCGTTTGAGTTAAAAAGAAGTAAAGAGCTAAAAAAGCACTT
>JAZUGZ010000221.1:0-7583 GCA_045641425.1 Candidatus Fimenecus sp. | reverse complement strand
CCATTTTCATCAACAAAGGCTACCTTTGCTGTTTTGCATTTACCAATTAAATCTAAATTGTTAAATATGAACTTGTAATACTCCGGCTGATTTTCTACCGTAGCACCACTAAAATGGAAAAGGTAGCTTACAAAACCATCTTTATTATAACTTACAATTTCGCTGTCTTTGGAAATTGCAAGCTTGTTTTCATTATTAACATCAAGAATTTTATGCTCGTTAAAGCTTGTGTAATTTTTGCTGTCTGTATCCATTTTTACAAGCAAATCTACAAACGCTGTGTTTTCAGGAATACTGTTTGGATTTATCTCAACGCTTAGCCTGTTGTCGTTATTATAAGCAAAGCTTTGAATGGGTACTATCAAAAGTAAAATTAGGCTTAACATTAAAAACAATGTTTTTTTCAATTTACCGCCTCCTACTTGAGTGTTGACAGTATTTTACCATAGTAAACCTTGTGCTTCAACGATTATGACAACTTTGTAACCAATTTTAACCAAAATGTATCATTTAACAGAACGAGCAAAAAGTGTTGATATTCTTGAAAATGTATTGTATAATTAAGTTTGGTGGTGATTTATATGGCAACATTTGTAAACCCAGATGGAAGCAACCCTTACTTCCCTGAAATCAAGAAAAATTTTGGATTTGGCTGTATGCGACTTCCAATGAAGCTCAAAGTTAAGGTTGACTATAAAGAATTTTCAGAAATGATTGACACATTTATGGAAGCTGGTTTTAACTATTTTGACACAGCTCACGGTTACGTTGCAACTCAAAGTGAAACTTCAATTCGTGACTGCCTTGCTAAAAGGTATCCAAGAGAGTCTTACATACTCACAAACAAGCTCTCATCTAACCTTTTCAAAAAAGAAGAGGATATTCGCCCATTCTTTGAAAAGCAGTTAAAATATTGTGGTGTTGACTATTTTGATTTTTACTTAATGCACGCACAAAGTGCAAGTAACTACCCACAATACAAAAATGCAAATGCTTACAAGGTTGCATTTGAGCTTAAAAAAGAGGGTAAAATTCGCCATGTTGGTCTTTCGTTCCATGACAAGGCTGATGTGCTTGAAATGATTCTTAATGAAAACCCTGAGGTTGAGGTTGTTCAGCTTCAATTTAACTATCGTGACTATGATGACGCTGGTGTTCAAGGTAGAGAATGCCTTGAAGTTTGCAGAAAGCACGGTAAACCAGTAATTGTTATGGAGCCAGTTAAGGGTGGTTCACTCGTTAATCTTCCAAAGCTTGCAAAAGATGTTTATGATGAATTAAACAATGGTTTAAGCTATGCTTCATACGCTGTTCGTTATGCTGCTGGCTTTGACGGAATTTGTATGGTTCTTTCTGGCATGAGCAATATGGAGCAAATGAACGACAACCTTTCATTTATGAAGGACTTTAAGCCACTTAATGAAGCCGAAATGGAAGCTGTTTCTAAGGTTCAAGAAATTCTTAAAAATGGCGACCTTATTCAGTGTACTGCTTGTCGTTATTGCGTAGCAGGTTGCCCTAAAAACATTAACATTCCTGAGCTTTTTGCTTGCCTTAATGCTAAAAAGCAAGATAAAGGTATTATAAAATGGAATTCTCGCCAGTACTATCACGCTCACGTTAAAGATTCTGGCAGAGCTAAAGACTGCATTGGTTGTGGTCAATGCGAAAAGATTTGCCCACAGCATTTACAAATTCGCGATTTACTTAAAGACGTTTCAAAGGAATTTGACAGAATTATTTAAGTTTAGGAAGTGGCATTTTGCGAAAGAAGAATACACAAAACACTAAAAAGAAAATAGTATCTGCCGCTTGGAAGCTCTTTTACGAGCAAGGCTATGACGACACAACAATTGATGATATTGTTTTTGAGTCAGGCACTTCAAAAGGCTCATTTTACCATTATTTCAAGGGTAAGGATGATTTGCTTTCTTCAATATCTTATGTTTTTGATGCAAAGTATGAAGAGCTTTCCCCTGCATTAACAGAAATGACTTGCACGGAGAAGCTTGTTTACCTTAACAAAGAGCTTTTCAAAATGATTGAAAACAGTATTTCAATTGAGCTTTTAACACAGCTTCTCTCTTCACAGCTTATTACTAAAAGCGAAAAAAGTCTTTTAGACCACGACAGAACATATTTCAAACTTTTACGTTCAATTGTAACTGAGGGTCAACGAAAGGGAGAAATTTCTGAAGACCGTAGTGCAAGCGAAATTGTAAAAGCCTATGCTATGTTTGAAAGAGCGTTAATGTATGACTGGTGTTTGTGCAATGGCGAGTATTCACTTTCTGATTACAGCAACAAAATTTTGCCGACATTTTTGAACGGATTTTTATCATAAACCGCACAATCTTATAAAAAATATTTTTTGACTATTTTTTAGTCTGTACTTTAGTCTAATTAAAAAGCCTTGAAAATTGTTGAGTTTTCCTTAATCAAGGCTTTTTTATTTTTGTTTTAGTACAAAACAAATTCTATATTCCATTCTAGTAAAAAGTGTGGTATAATACCATCATTGTTTTTACAAAGGAGAATAAAAATGACAACATCAAGTATTGTAATTCTCGTTGCCATTGTACTTTACATGACAATGATGGTTGGCATCGGCTTTGCCGTTGTTGACAAGAACAAAACATCTGGCGACTTCTTTTTAGGCGGTAGGTCACTCGGTCCTTTCGTTACTGCTATGAGTGCCGAAGCTTCAGACATGAGCGGTTGGCTTCTTATGGGTCTTCCTGCTGTTGCTCTTATGGGCGGTCTTGCAGAAGCTTCTTGGACAGCAATCGGCCTTGCAGTTGGTACATATATTAACTGGCTTATCGTTGCAAAAAGACTTCGTGTTTACAGCCAAAAGATTGACGCTTTCACACTCCCTGACTTTTTTTCAAAGCGTTTTGGCGACAACAAGAAAATTCTTACAACAGTTGCCGCAATCTTCATTATAGTATTCTTCATTCCTTACACAGCTTCAGGCTTTGCCGCTTGCGGTAAGCTTTTCTCAGCACTTTTTGGAATGGATTACTTAACAGCTATGATTATTAGTGCAGTTGTTATTATTGCATATTGCACACTTGGTGGCTTCCTTGCTGCTTCAACAACTGACTTTATTCAGAGTATTGTTATGACAATTGCTCTTTTCGTTGTTATCGGCTTTGGCGAGGGTGCTGCACACGGCTTCGGAACAGTTTTCCACAATGTTCAAGGTCTTGCCGGCTACCTTGATGTATTTAAGGGATTTGATGTAGCTTCTGGCACTACTGGTTCTTACGGTGCACTTCCTGTTGCTTCAACTCTTGCTTGGGGACTTGGTTACTTTGGTATGCCACACGTTCTTCTTCGCTTTATGGCTATTGAAAATAAAGACAAGCTTAAAACATCTCGTCGAGTAGCTTCAATTTGGGTTACATTCTCAATGGGTATTGCAGTTCTTATTGGTGTAATTGGTTACTCACTTATGAAAGCAGGCATTGTTCCAACTTATGCTGACGCAACAGCCGCTGAAACAATTATTGTTGACGTTGCAAAGGTTATTGCAAATTACGGCTATGTTCCTGCATTTGTTGGCGGACTTATTCTTGCTGGTATTCTTGCATCTACAATGTCAACAGCTGACTCACAGCTTTTAGCAGCTGCATCAGCTATTTCACAGAACTTAGTTCAAGAAACATTTGGCGTTAAGATGTCACAAAAGAAATCAATGGTATTAGCTCGTATTTCAGTTGTAGTAATTTCAATTATTGCTATCTTCCTTGCAAGAAACCCAGGAAGCTCAGTTTTCCGCATTGTTTCATTTGCTTGGGCTGGTTTTGGTGCTGCATTTGGTCCAGTTGTTCTTGCTGCTCTTTTCTGGAAGCGTACAAACAAATATGGTGCTATTGCAGGTATGATTGCTGGTGGTGCAACAGTATTTATTTGGAAGTTCATTGTTCGTGTTCAGTTTGCTGATACAATTCTTAACATTTATGAGCTTCTTCCAGCATTCATTGTAGGTCTTATTGTTATTGTAGTTGTTAGCCTTCTTACAAAGGCTCCTGAGAAGGAAATTGAAGAAACATTTGATGCAGTTAAAGCTGAACTCAAATAATAAAATTAGACAAAATTAAAGGGCGTTGCTATTAGCAACGCCCTATTTTTATGTATTGATTTTATGCCAAAACTGCTTCCGCAATTTTCTCAATGCCTTCTTCAGCAATTACACTTGCACCTTTTGCAACAACTTTTATTGAGTTTATAGCAATTTTACCAAGTCCGCCAATGAAATTATCAACAGCAGCCCTTGTGTCAACATCAAGATTTCTATTGACATTTTTTACACCTTTTGCAGCTGACACAAAATTATGAGAAACGTTTTTCAAATTATCTTGACCTGCACCAGTAATTAAGTCTGCAAACCACTTATCAATAAGCACACCTTGGTCGTCATTTACTCTGTAAATCATTTCTTTTAAGAACTCATCAGTTATTCTTGCAACGCTTGAAATATCGTCTTTCAAATTAAGCTCTGTACCTTTTGTTTTCCAAGCAGATGGGTCGTGCTGTAAGAAGCCCAAGAAATGTTTACATCTAACAGCTGTAAAGTCATCATCATGAGCTAAAAGCATACCTACAAGTGAATTTGACGGAACAAAATGGCGGTAATTAGGCAAAAGCTCTTTATACTCTTTTGAGTTCATAAAGTCGCCTGTAACAAAGCCTGGACCGTCATTATTATAAAGTCTAATTATTCTCTTTCTTGTGCTCTCGCTACATTTAAGAGCACTATGTAAAGCAAGGTTACCGCCCTTTGAATGACCACAAATTATAATATCTCCATCAAAATTTTTAGCAACCTCTTCAACATAGTCAACTGCTAATTTGTGTGATGGAATTCCCTTTCGTGTGTAAAGGTCCATATCCTCTTTCCAGCCGATTAGCGAGTCGTCAGTGCCACGGAATACCACAACAAGTGTACCATTTGGCATAATAAATGTCATTGCGCCAAACTGAATTGGTGGCTCAACACTAAATTTTGACACACAACCAGTAACCTTAAGTGAAGAATATCTTTGGGCATTACCCATTGCCATCATCTTAACACTGATTTTCTTAAGAAGAATTAGCCCTGGTCCTATATGGCGATTACCATTAAACGCATAAAGCTTATTGCAAGCCTCAGAAAAAGGCATTGTTTCGCTAAAGCTTTCTGGCACTACGTTTTCAAAAGCCATATACATAACTTCGCACATAGCAATATTATCTACATCATTAAACGGAAGCTCCGCAAAACTTTTATGGCCGTATTTTTTTATGTAATCGATTGAAGTTGACATTAGTTTCACCCCTTAATAGAATATGTTATTCCTCAATATTTGTTTCTTCAGACGATTCATTAACATTCTCGACCTGTTCAGGCGTTTCGTTAATTGGTTCGTCTGTTGTTTCTGTGTTTTCTAAAGGTTCTTCTGATATTTCTGATTCATCAGAAATATCAGGAGTAAATATTTTTTCCTCATCCGTCTCTTCTGGAACGGCAATTTCCTGCTTTCTTGTAAGAGCCTTTTCAGCTTGTGAATCAAGCCAAGAGATTATATCAGCATAAACCTCTTTACGATTTATTTCGTTAAGAATTTCGTGCCTTGCACCCTCATAAAGCTTTAATGATACATTTTTATGGCCTGTCTTTTTAAGAGTTTTATAAACCTCATTAACACCCTTTGAATAGTCGCCTATTGGGTCCATTGTGCCAGATGCAATAAAAATTGGCATACTAAGTGGAACTGAATTGTACCAACGCCTTGTTGAAACTTGCTTTAATGTCATAAACAAAGCCTTTAAGCCACTTACTGTGTATTTATATCCACAAAGTGGGTCGTCAATAAACTTGTCCACCTCATCTGTATCTCTTGACACCCAGTCACATTCTGTTCGCTTCTCAGTCTTTCGGTTATAAGCACCAAAAGCAATTGTGTCAAGAAGCTCTGAACGATAATGAGGACCATTTTGCTTAATCATTACATTGGCAAGCTGAATACCAAATCCAAGGGCAGGGTTTTCACCACTTGTACCAGTGTAAATTACACCATCAAGCAAATAGCCATATTTAGCGGTATATTTACGAGCGATTAGTGAGCCCATACCGTGACCGAGCAAAAAAAGTGGCAGGTCTGGATATTCAGTTTTAATGGTATCAGTAAGAGTTTTAAGGTCTTCAACCCAATATTCTTCGCCGTCAGTGTCGCCAAAAAAGCCAAGCATTTTTTCATCAGAAACTGATGAGCCATGGCCAACGTGGTCACTAATGAAAACAGCGTATCCATTCTTGCAAAGCTCAAGTGCAAAACGAGCGTAACGATTAGAATACTCTGCCATACCATGTGAAATTTGTACTATTCCCTTGATTTTGCCATAATCAATTGGTGCAGCACTTTGCGCATATATATCGCAAAGGCCTGAAGCCGATGGAAAATTATATTCTTTGGTAAGAAAATCCAAAAATAATCACTCCTGAAAAGTGCAACTATTTCATTGCATTTTTGAAATGCAATTCCTTCATACCCTCAACTTCGTCACAAATAACCTTAAGTTTACAGGTATTGCAGTCTAAATTCAAATCTTTAATTACGTGGTCAAGTGCATCAGTTATTTCAGAACATTTTTCTGCAACATTTTGAAGATGCTTAAAATCCACTGACTCGTCTGTAATAAAAAAGACTTTTACTGCTTTTACATTCTTATTTTCTTTGTATTTTGATATGAGCATATTTCCAACTTGGCTAAATGTAATTCCTTTTTTTATAGCTTTCTTTGAAACACGCACATTCTCAGCGTTACTCATAGAATTAGTACGAATCATATAGCCCTTTGGGAAATAGTGATATTTGATGTATTCGATTTTGCGAATTACATCGTGTGCTTTTTGCTCGTCAGTAGTTTCTTCAAGCTCAATAAGGCTAACACGAGCAAATGGCACATCATTTTTTATTTCTTTTAGGTCTTTGCCGACAAGTATTACCTCATCTTTGCCTAAATTTTCAGATGTAAAAAGCTCAAAGCCAGTACCTTGAAGCTCAAAGGCAGAGTCTTTTTGCATAACAATTTCGTTTCTGCCAACATCTTCCCAAGTACATGCAGAAAAAGGGAAAGAACTTTCCCCTTTTCCATTTATTGAACTTCTAAATTCGCCAATTTGCTTCTCGAAAAAGTTCATTAAAGTTTTCTATCCTTTTCTTGATTGTCATAGTGCTTGCCAAGCTTGTCATAAACAAAGCGAACAAGCTTCATATCAAGGTTAAAGAAATATATTGTAAACAAAAGAACAAAAAGACAAACAAGAACAATAGCGATAATAATCAATGCTTTAATCATTATTTTGCCAATCCTTTCTGTCTTGCATATTCAGCAGCACCAAGTGCACCCATAAGCTGTGGGTCGATTGCAAGGTTTACTACTTTAATCTTAAGCACCTTTTCAATTGCCTGCTTTAAGCCTTCATTCTTAGCACAACCACCAGTAAGTGTAATTGAGTCAGTAGCACCAGCCTTTTTAGCCATTACGAAGCAACGCTTTGCAACTGCTAACTGAATACCAGCAGCAATTTCGTC
>JAZUGZ010000220.1:0-8128 GCA_045641425.1 Candidatus Fimenecus sp. | reverse complement strand
ATGGCTCTTATAGACCCTTCATTTGAAGAGAAAATTCTTTACAATGTTGAAAAAGAATATCTCAAAATTTTCCCTAATCTTACAGAAAAATATTCTGCACATATTTGTAATAGTGCAGACGGTGTACAGTTATGAAATGTTTAATATTAGCGGCAGGATATGCAACTCGACTTTATCCTTTAACTGAAAATTTTCCAAAGCCACTACTCCCAGTTAAAGAAAAAACCATTCTTGACTGGTTAATTGATGATATTGACACTTTAAATGTCATTGACGAATATGTTGTAATTTCAAACCATAAATTCTCGAATCATTTTACTGATTGGGCAGAGAAAAAGGCACAGAAAATCACAGTTGTTGATGATAACACTGTAAGCAATGAAACACGACTTGGTGCGGTTAAGGATATTCAGTTTGCAATCGAAAAACTAGGTATTGATGATGATATGCTTGTAATTGCAGGCGATAATCTTCTTGATTTTAGCCTTACTGAGTTTATAAAATATGCAATTGAGAAAAATGCATCTTGTATAATGAGATATTATGAGCCAACATACGAAAAACTCATAAAATGCGGTGTAGTTGAAATTGATGAGAATGATAAAATTCTTTCAATGACCGAAAAATCTCCTACACCAAAAACTAATTGGTGCTGTCCACCCTTCTATTTTTATACAAAGGAAGATGCAAAGCTCGTTAAAAAGGGCATTGAAGAAGGTTGCGGTACTGATGCACCGGGTAGTTTTATTGCTTGGCTTTCAGGAGAAACTTCCGTTTATGCTATGGAAATGCCAGGCAGTAGATATGATATAGGTAATCTCGCAAGTTACGAAAAAGTTAAAGAGGAATATAACGGTTATGTTAAGTAATAATGTAATTTTAGACAATAAAACAGTACTTGTTACTGGTGCGGCAGGCTTTATAGGCGCTAATCTTGTTAAAGAGCTTCTTAATTCTTTTGATAGCATTAAAGTTGTCGGTCTTGATAATGTAAATGACTATTACGATGTTTCAATTAAGGAATTTAGATTAAATGAAATTGAAAATTTGGCACAAGCAAAGCCTAATTCAAAGTGGGTGTTTGTGAAAGGTAGCATTGCTGACAAAAATTTAGTTAAAAAGACCTTCGCGGAACACAAATTTGATGTTGTTGTGAATTTAGCAGCACAAGCCGGTGTTAGATATTCAATAACAAACCCAGATGCTTATATTGAAAGTAATTTAATCGGCTTTTATAACATTCTTGAGGCTTGCAGAAACTATCCAGTTGAGCATTTAGTTTATGCGTCCAGCTCTTCTGTTTATGGCACAAATAAAAAGGTTCCATATTCAACTGATGATAAGGTTGATAATCCAGTTTCACTTTATGCGGCAACAAAAAAGAGCAATGAGCTTATGGCTCACGCTTATTCAAAGCTTTACAACATTCCGTCAACAGGACTTCGTTTCTTTACTGTTTATGGTCCTGCAGGAAGGCCTGATATGGCGTATTTTGGATTTACAAATAAGCTTATAAATGGCGAAACAATTAAGATTTTCAACTTCGGCAACTGTAAGAGAGATTTTACATATGTTGACGATATTGTTGAGGGAGTAAAGAGAATTATGCAGGCTGCTCCAGAAAAGAAAAATGGAGAAGACGGCTTGCCAATTCCACCTTACAGAGTTTATAACATTGGTAATAATAATCCTGAAAACTTACTTGAATTTGTTGACATTCTCGGGGAGGAATTAGTAAGAGCAGGTGTTTTACCAGAAGATTTTGATTTTGAATCACATAAAGAATTAGTACCAATGCAACCTGGTGATGTGCCGGTTACATATGCAGATACTTTGGCACTTGAAAGAGATTTCGGCTTCAAGCCAGCAACATCTCTTCGTGATGGTATTCGTAAATTCGCAGAATGGTACAAGGAATTTTATCTTTAATTCAATATAAAAAACGGAGTAGTTAATGTAACTACTCCGTTAATTTTTTGCTTTTTATTTAAGACCGGATTTTTTGAAAATCTCGTTCATAATATCTGCACTTTTTGGGTCAGTGTTTATTAAATAGTTTTTCTTTTTATTGATTTTATCGTCTTTAGAAAATGTAATACTTACAATCCTAATAATCCAAAAAACTGGCAATAAGAATGGAAGTTTTTTTAGTATTTCATATCTTAAAACCATACTTTTGTAGTTGGGGAATAATTTTGAAATTAACCTTTTGAATTTGCTGTCATTTGCGGTTGCTAATCTCGATGCTTCTTCAGCATTTTTTACTGGAGCACCTAAAACAACATAATTTTCCATAAGTTCAAGAGTTTCATCTTTATCTGCGCTTTCAAACATACATTTTGTAAGTTTGAATATGTTATTAGCAAATTCTAAAATTCCCATTTCTTCAAACCTTGAATTTATATATTCAAAATCAAGTTCACGGTTTTTATTAAGCAAATATAAATCCATACAAGGTCTAAATAGGGAGCCAGCCTCTAAATAATGCTCGCAAAGGTGAGCGAGAGTGTAAACATAAAGGTCATTATCGTTCATTTTATATTCGTTACTTGATGTCTTTTCAGCCTTTTCCCAAACATCTAAAAAGAATTTATAAAATTCATTTTCAGGGTGAAAAAGTGATTTGTGAACTTCAACAGTTAAAAAAGGTTCTTTAATAAATGCAGCGTCTTTGTCGCTCTCCATTTTCTTTTTTAGACCATGAGATGCAATTATGTCCATTGCTTTTTCATGGTCTTGTGGGCGAACTAAAACGTCCATATCTACCATAAAGCGAAGCTCTTTTTGTGGGTAAAGCTCTTTTAGGTGAGTGCCCTTCAAAAGCATAAAATCTATATTGTTATCAGTAAAATCTTTGCGTATTCTCTGAATTTCAGCTTCTTGCTCTAAATTTCTAAGAACGGACATTTTATAGTCCTTTGAAAGCTTTTCTGCATTTTCTCCGCTGAATTTTTGCCCTAAAGCAGAGTAAAGAATAGCTGTAACAGCATTTCGCTTAGCAAGCTTTAATAACTTGTCTAAATTTATGTTGTTAGGCTCAGCTAAAGGACTTCCGTTTAATACATTGGAAGTCACATTTAACAAATATTCTTTTGTCCTAATTATTTCAGACATATCATTTACTCAACTTTCTCATAATTGCAAGCGGTAAGCTACGATGGGGTAGAGCTTTTATCCAAAGTGCAACTCTCTTTTTATATTTTTTGTCGTTAACATCAATAATTTTTCCGTCACGATGAAGCTCTATTGCTTTTGCAATAATATTTTGCTCGGTAATACCTTTTTCAAGGTCAGTTTGATTGTCCCCGCAAAGGATAAACCCACTTTCGTCTGTACCAACAATTCTGTGAAGTACAAAATGGCCATCATTACGCCTATAAAAAATAATATCGCCAACAGAATACTCGTCTGCTTTTTTGATAATTACTGTGTCACGACCAGCCTTAAGAAGTGGGAACATACTTGTGCCAGTAATTGGGAGTTCAACTGTTCCACCGCTCTCGAGTGTTTCTTTAATTGTAGGATAAATTTCATTTAAGGTAATTATTTTCTTATTCATAAATTTATATCCTAACTTGATTTTGGGGTTTAATATTATGCCAAGCGTTAAATATAGCGGCAAAAATAATAACCACATAACCTATAATACTTAATGTATCTGGAATATCACTAAATACAAACAAACTAATAAGCATTGCAAAAATAATTTGCGTGTAGTCGTATATTGATATTTCTTTTGCAGGGGCTTTTGAGTACGCCATAGTAATAAAAATTTGACCACCACTTGCACAAAGGCCTGCTAAAGCTAAATATATCCATTGTTTAATGGTCATAGGTGTAAAGTTAAAAATAACAAACGGCAAAGTTACAATGGAGGAAAAAGCCGAAAAGAAAAATACAACCATTGGGCCTTTAATTCCATTTAATGTTACTTTTCTAACAAAAGTGTAAGCAAGTCCTGCCGAAAGGCCACCTAAAAAGCCGATAAATGACGGTAAAAAGTCTAATGAGAGCGTTGGCCTCATTACAAGAAGCGCACCAATAAATGCGACAGATACCGCAACAATTTGCCTTACATTTGCTTTTTCTTTTAAGAGAATTACAGAAAAAATGATTGCAAAGAAAGGGGATAGCTTATTAAGAATTGATGCGTCAGCAATGTTGATATGACTTACCGCATAAAAATTGCAAAATATTCCTATTGTACCGGCAACAGATCTAAAAATAAGGTCTGTTAAATTTTTACCTTTTGGAATTTGCCAAGATTTATTCTTTGTAAGGATAATTATTGCAAATATTACTGCAACTGCATTTCTGAAAAAGCTTTTTTGAATTACGGAAATGTCCCCTGAAAGCTTAACAAAAAGATTCATTAAAGCAAAGAAAAATGCAGATGCAATAATGCAAATTATTCCTTGATATTTTTTATTCATTATAATTAGATTTTAGCAAGTGCTTGTTCAATGTCAGCAATAATGTCGTTAACATTTTCAATACCTACTGAAAATCTTACAAGGTCAGGTGTAACACCACACTCTATGAGCTCTTTGTCTGAAAGCTGTCTGTGAGTTGATGAAGCAGGATGAAGAACACAAGTTCTTGCATCGGCAACATGAGTTACAATAGCGGCAAGCTTAAGGCTATTCATAAACTCTTCAGCCTTTTCTCTGCCACCTTTAACACCAAATGAAATTACACCGCAAGTGCCTTTTGGCATATATTTCTGTGCAATTTCGTAGTCTTTGCTACTCTTAAGACCAGGGTAATTAACCCAAGAGATTTTATCGTTACCCTCAAGGTATTCTGCAACCTTTTGAGCATTTTCGCAATGTCTTTCAACTCTAACTGCAAGGCTTTCAAGACCTAAATTGAGAAGAAATGAGTTAAATGGAGATGGTGTTGAGCCATAGTCACGAAGAAGCTGTGCAACAATTTTTGTAATGTAACCAGCTTTGCCAAAATCTTTAGCATAAGTAGCACCGTGGTAGCTTTCGTCAGGCTCTGTCATGCAAGGAAATTTGTCATTTTGGAACCAGTCAAAGTTACCGCTATCAACAACACAACCACCAATAGTTGAAGCGTGGCCTTCCATATACTTTGTTGTAGAATGAGTAACAATATCTGCACCCCATTCAATAGGACGACAGTTAATTGGTGTTGGGAATGTGTTATCAATTACAAGCGGAACACCGTGTGAATGTGCAATTTTTGCAAACTTTTCAATATCAAGAACATCAAGTGATGGGTTTGCTACTGTTTCGCCAAAAACTGCCTTGGTATTTGGCTTAAATGCCTTTTCAATTTCTTCTACAGAAGCTCTTGGATCAACAAATGTTACATCAATTCCGAGCTTTCTCATAGTAACATTGAAAAGGTTAAATGTACCGCCATAAATTGTAGCAGCACTAATAAAGTGGTCGCCAGCACCTAAAATATTGATAAGTGAGAAGAAGTTAGCTGCTTGACCAGATGAAGTAAGAACTGCTGCGTAGCCACCCTCTAATGCTGCAATCTTTGAAGCAACTGCATCACTTGTTGGGTTTGCAAGTCGAGTGTACATATAACCAGGCTCTAAGTCAAAAAGCTTAGCCATATCAGCTGAATTATCGTACTTAAATGTTGTGCTTTCATATATTGGTAAAACTCTTGGCTCGCCGCTCTTTGGCTGCCAGCCACCTTGAACGCACTTTGTTTCTATTTTCTGATTAGGGTCAAATCCCATTTTTTACACCTCTAATTTATATTTATGTATTATAAATTCTCTTTAATTGCAGCTAAAAGCTCGTCGTAAGTTTCAAATGCAGGAATATTGGGGTTAGCCTCTTTAATTGCATCTGTGCTCTTAAATAAGAAACCTGCTTTACTTGCTTTAATCATACCAAGGTCGTTAAAGCTGTCGCCACTTGCAATTGTTTCAAAACCTATGGACTGAAGAGCTTTAACTGTTGAAAGCTTTGAATTTTCAACTCTCATTCTAAAGCCAGTAATTTCGCCATCGTCTGCTACTTCAAGTGTGTTGCAGAAAATTGTTGGCATACCAAGTTTTTCCATTAAAGGACCAGCAAACTGTGTGAATGTATCACTTAAAATAATAACCTGTGTAAGGCTTCTAAGTTCGTCAAGGAATTCTTTAGCACCTTCCATTGGGTCAATTTTAGCAATAGTTGCTTGAACCTCTTTAAGACCTAAGCTGTGCTCTTTAAGAATGTTAAGACGGTATTTCATAAGCTTGTCGTAATCAGGCTCATCTCTTGTTGTCTTTTTAAGCTCTGGAATGCCGCTTTCTTCAGCAAATGCAATCCAAATTTCTGGTACTAAAACGCCTTCCATATCAAGGCATACAATGTTCATGTCGCTCATAGTTTTTGCTCCATTCATATAAATTTTTAACAATATACTATTATATATTATTTAATATAATTTTTCAAGGTTTTACCAACCGCTAATTTCGCCACGTTGCATAGCACCAATAATCTTTTGACGAAGTGCAGGGTAAGTCTTTTCAAGCTCAAGTAAAAGCTCTTTGGTGCTTTCTCTGTTTGTCTTTTCGTCAACCGGACACTTACTTTTAACTATTGGTATGTTTTCTTTGTTAACAACCCTTGTAATGTCTTTTTCATAAGCAAATATTAGTGGCCTTATCATATATAAATCTTTTCTCGAAAGGTAAGAAACAGGGGAGAAGCATTCAGCTCTGCCACCTGAAAAAAGATTCATTATAAATGTTTCTGCCGCATCATCAAGGTGGTGACCAAGTGCTATTTTGTTACATCCAAGCTCTTTTGCTGTGTCGTGGAGTAGCCCTCGCCTCATTCTCGCACAAAGTGAGCAAGGGTTACTCTCTTTTCGCTTTTCAAATATAATGTGATAAAGCTCTGTTCTCTTTACTGTGTAAGGAATATTATATTCATCACAAATCTTTTGGATTTCGCTATAATCTGCCGCTTTACCAAAAAAGTATGGGTCAAGAGTTACGGCACAAAGCTCGAATTTTTTAGGGTAAAATCTTTTAAGATTAGCAAGGCACAAAAGTAGTGCCATACTGTCTTTACCGCCAGAAATACAAACGGCAATTTTGTCGCCATCTTCAATCATTTCGTAGTGGTCAACCGCCGCTCTAACAAGGCTTAAAAGCTTTTGCATTCGCTCACCTCCGTGTTTTTTATATTTTATAACTATTGCACATAAAAGTAAATAAATTTTTGAAAAAATCCTTTGTTAGTAAAATATATGAAAAATCGAGAAAAACAAAGAAAAATAGAGGTTTACAATTGTTTTATTAAAATTCCTAAAATTTTTGTTGACATTGAGTTTTTGTTGTGATATTATTTTCAAGCAATAAAAAAATAATTTAGTGGAGGTAAGTTCTATGTCAACTTATATGCCAAAAAAGGGCGATATTACCCGTAACTGGTATGTCCTTGACGCTGCAGGCAAACCACTTGGTAAGGTTGCTGCTGAAGCTGCTACTCTTTTAAGAGGTAAGCACAAGCCAACTTTCACACCAAATGCAGACTGTGGTGATCACGTAATCATCATCAATGCAGCTCAGGTTGTTCTTACAGGTAACAAACTCGATCAGAAAATGTATTATCATCACACAGGCTATATCGGTAACATGAAAGAGGTTAAATACCGTACTCTCATGAGAACAAAGCCTGAATTCGCAGTAACAAAAGCAGTTAAGGGCATGATTCCTGATTCAGTAATCGGTCGTGAAGCTCTTACTCGTCTTCGTGTTTACGCTGGTGCTGAGCACAAGCATGAAGCTCAGAAGCCAGAAGCAAGAGAATTTTAAGAAAGGGAGGCAACTTGAATGTACGAAACAAATCCATACTTCTACGGTACAGGTAGAAGAAAGAAATCAGTAGCTCGTGTACGTGTTTATGCAGGTACAGGTAAAATCACAATCAACGACAGAGATATTGACGATTACTTCGGTCTTGAAACACTCAAGCTTATCGTTCGTCAGCCTCTCGCACTTACAGGAACAGCTGACAAGTTCGACATCGTATGCCGTGTAAACGGTGGTGGCGTTACTGGTCAGGCAGGTGCTATCCGTCATGGTCTTTCACGTGCTCTTCTTCAGTATGATGAAAAGCTTCGTCCAGAGCTTAAGAAGGCTGGA
>JAZUGZ010000219.1:0-2618 GCA_045641425.1 Candidatus Fimenecus sp. | reverse complement strand
AAAGAGAATTTAATTACTGTTTTGCAGTCAGCTCAAGAGATTTACGGTTTCTTGCCAACTGATGTAATTATTCATATATCTCAAAGAATGGGAGTGCCAGTAACTAAAATTATTGGCGTTGCAACTTTCTATTCTCAGTTTAGATTAACACCAATCGGAAAATACTTAATTATGCTTTGCAAAGGTACTGCTTGCCATGTTAATGGTGCAGACGGAATTTACGATGCAATTAGCGAGCATTTAGGTATTGCTGATAACGAAACAACTGCAGACGGACTTTTCACAATTAAATGTGTTGCTTGTCTTGGTTGTTGTAGCCTTTCTCCAGTTATGATGGTAAATGATGATACATTCGGTACATTGACACCTAAAAAGGCTATTGAAATTTTAGATAGCATTAAAGAAAAGGAGGGTAACGCATGAGAGTTGTAGTTGGTCAAGGTAGCTGTGGTATTGCCGCAGGTGCTATGAAGGCTTATGATGTTTTAGAACAAAAACTTGAGAATAATCACGAGCTTACTTTTACTGGCTGTATTGGTATGTGTTACCTTGAGCCTATTGTTGATGTTTATAATGGTGATGAGCTTCACAGATTTGTAAAAGTTACTGGCAATGTTGCAGAGAAAATTGCCGAGGCAGTAAACAGTGGCGATTTTAGCGCTTCCAAAGAGTATGAAATTAAAGATGACGACAAAGCTTTCCTTTCTTCTCAAACAAGAATTGCACTTCGTCATTGCGGTATCATAAACCCTGAAAAAATTGAAGATTACATAGCTGATAATGGCTATGAAGCAATCAAAAAATGTGTAACCGAAATGACTCCGAAAGAGGTTATTGATGTAATTAAAACTTCAGGACTTGCTGGTCGTGGCGGTGCTGGTTTCCCAACTTGGTTTAAGTGGAATGCCGCAAGACAGTCACAGGGCGAAGAAAAATATTTAATCTGTAATGCTGACGAGGGCGACCCAGGGGCATTTATGGATAGAGCGGTTATTGAAAGTGACCCACATACACTTTTAGAAGGTATGCTTATTGGTGCTTATGCAATAGGTGCAAAAGAAGCTATTGTTTATGTTCGTGCTGAGTATCCACTTGCTGTTAAAAGACTTAAAAAGGCTATTGAGCAGGCAAGAGCATTAGGATATGTAGGCAAAAATATTTTTGGCACAGACTTTTCTTGCGACTTTACCATTAAAGCTGGTGCTGGTGCATTTGTTTGTGGCGAAGAAACTGCACTTATTGAGTCACTTGAGGGCTCTCGTGGTATGCCAAGACTTAAACCACCATTTCCAGCACAGTCAGGTTTCTTAAGAAAACCATCAAACATCAACAACGTTGAAACATTTGCAAATGTTGCTTGGATTATTAACAACGGTGGCGAAAAATTTGCTGCTATGGGTACTGAAAATAGTAAAGGTACAAAGGTATTTGCACTTACTGGTAAGGTAAATAAAGGCGGACTTGTTGAGATTCCAATGGGTAAAACTCTTCGTGATGTTATCTTTGGAATTGGTGGCGGAATCCGTGACGGCAAAGAATTTAAGGCTGTTCAAATGGGTGGCCCTTCTGGTGGCTGTATTCCAGCTCATTTACTTGACACAGTAATTGATTATAAAGCACTTTCTGCTACTGGTGCAATTATGGGCTCTGGTGGTATGGTTGTTATGGACGAAAGCACCTGTATGGTAGGTATGGCTAAATTCTTCCTTGACTTTACAGCTAAAGAGTCTTGCGGTAAATGTACTCATTGCCGAATTGGTACAAAGAGAATGCTTGAAATTCTTACAAGAATTACTGAAGGCGAGGGTACACCTGAAGACATAGGTCTTTTAGAAGAGCTTTGTTACTCAATTAAAGATGGTGCACTTTGCGGACTTGGTCAAACAGCACCAAACCCAGTTCTTACAACTTTAAAATATTTCCGTGATGAATATACAGATCACATTGAAAATAAACATTGTACTGCTCACGAATGCAGTAAACTTAGAAAATACCGAATTAACTCAGATGCTTGCAAGGGCTGTACAGCTTGTGCAAGAAAATGCCCAACAAATGCTATTAATGGCGAACTTAAAAAGCCACATGTAATTGACAGCGATAAATGTATCGGTTGTGGTAGCTGTATGGCAACTTGTAAATTCGGCGCAGTGGAGGCAATATAATGCAAGTTAAAATTATTATAGACGGAAAAGAAATTTTAGCTGATTCAAATACTTCATTACTTGAAATAGCAAAAGATAATGGCATAAACATTCCAAATATGTGCCATGACCCACTTGTTGAAGCTTATGGTGGTTGTGGACTTTGTACAGTTGAAGCAGAGGGTATTCCAAAACTTCTTCGTGCTTGCGCAACAAAGCCAACTGACGGAATGGTAATTCATACAGATTCTGACAGAGTTAAACAGTCAAGAAAGATTGCTTTAGAGCTTCTTTTAACTGACCACACTGGCGACTGTAAAGCACCTTGCACTAAGGCGTGCCCAGCAGGTACAGACTGTCAAGGCTACGTTGGACTTATTGCAAATGGCGAGTATGCGGAAGCTGTAAAACTTATTAGAGAAAGAGTACCGCTTCCTTCATCAATCGGTCGAGTTTGCCCACATCCTTGCGAAAAGG
>JAZUGZ010000218.1:0-13235 GCA_045641425.1 Candidatus Fimenecus sp. | reverse complement strand
TATGACGGCAGACTTAACCTTACACAGCAGGTTGTTACAGAAATTAAAAAATATTTTCCTAATAAGGTTTACAAAACAACTATTCCACGTAATGTACGACTTTCAGAGGCTCCATCTTACGGCGAGCCAATTATATATTATGACAAAAACTCAAAAGGCTCTTTAGCTTATAAAGAATTTACGGACGAGTTCTTGTCACAGCAGTAAAGAGGTGTAGGATATGGCAAAAAAAGGTGGACTTGGCACTGGACTTGACGCTTTGTTTCAAGACAACTCCCCTATTGAGAGCGAAAAGTCAATAATGACTTTGTCAATTAACGAGGTTGAGCCAAACCGTGAACAGCCTCGTAAAGAATTTGACGAAAATGCTCTTTCAGAGCTTTCAAAAAGTATTGAAAAGAATGGTGTTATTCAACCAATTTTAGTAAGACCTGTTACTGGCGGAGCTTACCAGATTGTTGCTGGCGAACGCAGATGGCGTGCCGCTCGAATGGCTGGGCTTACTGAAATCCCCGTAGTAATTCGTGAGATGACTGACGAAGAAGCTGCGGTTTTCGCACTTATTGAGAATTTACAGCGTGAGGACTTAAACCCAATTGAAGAAGCTATTGGTATTCGCTCACTTATTGATGAATTTGGTATGACTCAAGACGAAGCTGCTGACAGAGTTGGCAAATCTCGTGTTGCAGTCACAAATACTTTAAGACTTTTGAAGCTTCCACAGAATATTACAGATATGGTTGCAAAAGGTAGTATTACCGCTGGTCATGCAAGGGCACTTATCTCACTTGAAGATGAGGGCAGAATACTTAAAATTGCAAATGCTGTAATCCAAAACAACCTTACAGTTCGTGAAGTTGAAAAGATGGTTAAAACAGAGCTTTCAGGCGAAAAGGCAAAACCTTCAAAGCGTGAAAAGAAACGCGACAAATATTATGACGAAGTAGAGCTTGCTTTAACACAGGCTCTCGGCAGAAAAGTAAAAATTTATCTTTCAAAGGGTGGCAAAGGTACTTTAGAGTTCGAATTCTTCGGCAAAGAGGACCTTACAAAGCTTGCGAAAGAGTTTGATAAATAAAGGAGTAAACACAAATGCTTGACATTAAATTTTTGAGAAGTAATCCTGACATTGTCAAGGAAAACATCAAAAAGAAATTTCAGTTTGAAAAAATTGAGCTTGTTGACAAAGTAATTGAGCTTGATAAAGAATATCGTGATGCGAAGAACCGTGCAGATGAGCTTCGTGGTCAGAGAAATGCAATCTCAAAGCAGATTGGTATGTTTATGGCAAAGGGTCAGAAAGACGATGCTGAAAATGCAAAACAGCAGGTTAAAGACATAAATGCAGAACTTGAAGCTCTTGAGGTTAAAGAAACAGAGCTTGAAGCAGAAGTTCGCAAGATTATGCTTGTAATTCCTAACATTATTGACGACAGTGTTCCGATTGGTAAAGATGACAGCGAAAACGTTGAAATTCAGAAATACGGCGACCCAGTTGTTCCTGAATATGAAGTTCCTTACCACGTTGATATTATGGAAAACCTTAATGGTATTGACCTTGACTCTGCAAGAAAAACAAGTGGTAACGGTTTCTATTACCTTTCTGGCGATATTGCAAGACTTCACTCAGCAATTCTTTCTTATGCAAGAGATTTTATGATTGACAGAGGATTTACTTACTACATCCCTCCTTTCATGATTAGAAGCGAAGTTGTAACTGGTGTTATGAGCTTTGCTGAAATGGAAAATATGATGTATAAAATTGAGGGCGAAGACCTTTACCTTATTGGTACTTCAGAGCACTCAATGATTGGTAAGTTTATTGATACAATTATTCCTGAAGACGAGCTTCCAAAGACTCTTACATCTTACTCCCCTTGCTTCCGTAAAGAAGTTGGTGCACACGGTATTGAAGAGCGCGGTGTTTACAGAATTCATCAGTTCGAAAAGCAGGAAATGATTGTTGTTTGTAAGCCTGAAGATAGCATGAAATGGTACGATAAGCTTTGGCAGAATTCAGTTGACTTCTTTAGAAGCCTTGACATTCCAGTTAGAACTCTTGAATGCTGCTCAGGCGACCTTGCTGACCTTAAAGTTAAGTCTTGTGACGTTGAGGCTTGGAGCCCACGCCAGCAGAAGTACTTTGAAGTTGGTTCTTGCTCAAACCTTGGCGATGCTCAGGCTCGCAGACTTGGTATTAGAATTAAGGGTAAAGACGGCAACTACTTTGCTCACACTCTTAACAATACAGTTGTTGCCCCACCAAGAATGTTAATTGCATTCCTTGAAAACAACTTAAACGAAGACGGTAGCGTTAACATTCCAGAACCACTTCGTATGTATATGGGTGGCAAGTCAAAAATTGAGAAATAATTTTTATATTTCAATATACTAAAGTGAATTAGAGGTATAAACGTTATGAAAACAAGATTTATCAAAATATTTTGCTTGATGTTAGCACTTGTAATGTTACTTGTTTCTTTTGCAGGTTGTAAAAAGAAAGAGTATGTTAAAAGTGATGAATCAACAACAGAAAGCACAACTGAAGAAGTTACAGAGCCACCGCTCCCTGCTAATATTAACCCTCTTACAGGTTTAGAGCTTGATGAAAGCGCAGCAGGAACAAGACCAATTGCAATTATGGTTGAAAACTCGCCAGCAGCACGCCCACAGTGGGGACTTTCAACACCAGACATTGTTTTTGAAGGTGTTGTTGAAGGCGGTATTACACGAATGATGTGGGTTTATGCTGATGTGACTAAAGTTCCAAAGGTTGGTCCGGTTCGTTCAGCACGTCACGACTATGTTGAGCTTGCTTATGGTATGAATGCAATCTTTACACACTGGGGTGGCAGTAGCCCAGCTTATAACCTTCTTAATAAGCTTAGTGCTAAAGGTTATATTGACATTGATGGTAAATCAGTAGGCACAAATGGTGGCGAGTCAAACAAAGGATATTACTTCTTTAAGGACCCATCACATTCTAAAGCTACTGAGCATTGTGGTTACACAACTGGCGAATACTTAAAAGCTTATATTGATAAAAAAGGCATTGAAACAAAGCAGACAAAAGAAAATTGGGCACCTTATAAGGTTTTAGCTACTGGCGACAGAGTTCCTTATGGCGATACAACAGCGGGTGCTTGCTCATCAATTACAGTTACTTTCTCAAGTGCTTATAAGCATACATTTAAGTATGACCCTGAAACAAAGCTTTATAAGAACTTTATGAATACAAGCGAAATGAAGGATGGCACAACTGGCACACAAATGGCTGTAAGAAATGTAATTGTTATGTATACTCCAGTTGCTGGTTACAACACATCAAACGAAGTTATGAAGAAGCTTCGTGAATGGGACCTTACAGGTGGCGACGCTCTTTACATTACAAATGGTTACGGCGAAAAAATCACTTGGAAAAAAGGCGATGCATCATCCCCTCTTAAGTTCTATGGTCAAGACGGTCAAGAGCTTACAATTAACAGAGGTCAAACTTGGATTGGTCTTGTTCCTAACGAAAACAGAGGCCTTACACAAGTTGTAGCTTAACACAAAAATTTCATTGGAGGAATTTTTATGAATAAAAAGATTATTGCATTATGTTGCGTGGTTGTTCTTATTGCTTCAATTTTTGCTGCTTGCGGTAAAACGAAGCTTTATACAACAGAAATTAATGGTCAAAAAAGACCAGTTGTAACAAATGAAGATGGCGAATATATTACAAATGCTGATGGCGAAGTAGCTGTTTATGTTACAAACGCTAAGGGTGAGCAGTTAACTGACGATAGTGGTGAACCAAATGTAAACTACATTAAACCTCCTGCAGCACTTGTTAACCCTAACGGAAAAGTTTTTTATGACATTTTCACATATTCAGTTATTGATGGTTGGACTGCATCTAATAGTGTTGGTAGAATGACAAAAGATGGTACAGACAGAAAATGCGCTATTTCTTTTGACTATGCTAATACTGCAACAGAAGAAAACACTTTCAAATCAATTACAGATCGTGTGTTACTTCAAAATAACGAGGTAATTCAAAAGATTAATAATGGCGATTTTAAGTCATCTGGTTATGAAAAAGCTGTAATTGAAAGTAAAAACACTAAATTTTTAGATTTTGAAGCTTGGTATATGAGCAATGCGGTCTATAATGCAGAAGGCGCTGTTGTTGAACACGCTCAAAGTATTTACTTTGTATTACCAGAAGGCGAAGTTTATTTAATTTACCTTGGCTGTGTTGGTGGTGCTGGCTATGACGAGAGCTTCAACTTACTTGATTGGGCTCAGGAAAACGTTACAGTTAAAATTCCTTATAAAACAGTTAAATAACTTAGTCTTATTTAACATTAAAACGGCAAGATTTAGGTCTTGCCGTTATTTTTTTGAACAATCTCAAAATATTGTAAAGTTAATTTTATAAACCACAAAATATTGTGATTATGCGAGATAATCAACAAAAACCTTGTCAAGTGTATTATAAATAGGGCAAATTTAGGCCAAAAATTATTTGTTAACAATTTGTTAACAATTTCGTGAAAATGTTGCAAAAATCCTTTGCCTTTTTGCACAAAACAGAGAAATTTTTTTGATAGATTTGTAGAAAACGAGAAAAATCGTGAATTACCTATTGAATTTTTGACAAAAACATTATACAATTACTATAACCATAAGGATGGTGTAGTGGGGGTAGTGCCCCTATTTGTAGGCACTGCTGTTTCTACTGCTGATTGAAATTATTGGTTTTCCATGGTTTCAAGGCACATCCGAGTGGTTCGTACACTCGGGTGTGCAACATCGGTCTCCCCCCGTATAGCGTCGAGCGGAGATAGGTGGGAGGCAGATTCGAGCAACCCAAGAGAGAGGTTAGTCACTCTGCCGGTTTGTTATACTATATATAATAAGGCAAATCGGTAAATGGTCAGAGAGGTTGACGCCTTTTCTCACGAACGGCAATACCGCAGCCGGAATGCGGTAACAGCATTACATTATAATATATAATAAATGTTATAATGATGTATTTTTAATAGGAGGAAATCTATTATGAAAAAATTAACAAAATTGTTAAGTGTTCTCTTAGCTTTTGTTATGGCTCTTTCATGCATGACAATGATGGCTTCAGCTGCTAAAGCAAAGTATCAGACAGTTGCTGACCTTGAAGCACTTGATGCTTACAGCCCTTATTTTACTGTAACAAGACTCACAACAGAAGAAAGAGTGTCAATCTTATTCGACTTCCTTGATCAGACACTCGCTCCAATGCAGAACCTTAATATGGGTGAAGTTGTTAACGTTTTATCACTTAAACTTTCAATCAACCTCACATCAGTAGATGCTATCTTTGACACAATCGACCAGGTTTGCGAACTTAAAGCAGGTACAATGTATGCAATTGCTGCAACATTCGTTAACCTTGGTATCGTTGAGGATCTTAACGTTAAATCAGGTACTAACTGGACAAAGAGCATGAGACGTGCTTCTTCATCTCAGGTAGCTATGGTTAACAACCTCTTAAAGCTCCTTTCAACAAACTCAAGTGTTATTGGTGGTGTATTTGACAACGGTATTCAGCTTGGTATTATCGCTACATTTATTAACGGTCTTGACCTTGTTCCAATTAATAACCTTGTAACTAACCTTCCAGGTGCTATTAAGGGCATCGTTCTCCCACTTATGGGCAGACAGGATGACACAGCTACTGAAAGAAATAAGTACAACAGCAAGAGTACTGACCTTATTACAGCAGCTAATGACTTTGTAAAGGGTCTCTTCACAAAGCCAATGAACTGGACATCTTACAGAACTGATGCATCTGGCGTAAGCACAGGTATTACAACTGCTCTTCCAACAGAAGCTGATGGTACATCAAGATACTTCAGATTCAATGACAACGGCACAATCACACAGTTCGATTATTTATATGCTGGTCTCCTTGGTGACCCAGTAGCTGGTTATGTTGAATCAGTTACATACACAATGGAGAAGGAATTCGACACACCAGATTGCACAACATACATCTACAAAGCTCCTGCAAACTATGAGGGTGACTCAACACTTAAATGGTACAAGGCTGAAGGTGTAGCTGATGCTAATGGTAACGTTCAGTCAGGTTACTGGCTTCCAACTTTAAGAGATGCATTCAATAATGGTACTGTTTCAATCGACATTAACGGTGCAGACTCAGTTCTTGGCCTTCTTTATGAATTTGCTCCATATATCTTCGCTGAAATGGCTCCAACAGTACTTAACGGTTCTGCTAAGAAGCTTATGGCTGAAGCATTTGACGTTGAATTCACAAAGATTGGTAACAAGGGTGATGCTAACCTTCCAGCTGGTGAATTCTTCACAAAGGATCAGGAATACTACACTTGGGAATATTCAGATTACACAGTAATCGACGGTGTTCCTTATTACAGATTCCAGGATGAGTTCTTCAAGGGCGAAATTCCTACAAACATTTCTGTATTCTACAGCATGATTAACTGGAACTATGAAATCACACCTGATTTCATGAACGAGTTTATCCCAACAGCAGTTGGCGCTCAGTCAGCTAAGGGTTACAACTGGGCTCTTGAAGGCTTTAACGACCTTATCAAGAAGGCTATCGACACAATGATCGCTGATTCTTGGACAGTTAAGGGCCAGACATTCACACGTGCTAATATCTTCCCATGGGAAGCAGGCAGCAACGCAAAACTTCTTACAAACCTTATGACATGTGCTAGAAACTTCTTCAACATTGCTCCAGAAGAAATCGTTGACGAATATGTAGAAGAAGCACAGTTCTATGATGCAATGATGAACGGCACACTTAAGCAGGCAGTTAACGGCCTTACTTGTGAGCTTGTTAAACTCATCATGCCTCAGATCGTATTTGCTGACAACATTATTGATCAGCCAATCACAGCTGTTGCAGCTATCGTTGTTCGTGAGCTTTGCACACAGCTTATGCCATCTTACAACTTCGATGCTATGATCTATACTGATTATAACAACAGAACTCTTGTAAACGGCTCAGCTGATTACTGGCTTGATACAACTCTTTACATGGGCGTTAACCTTGGTATGTTCTACCTTCGTAACCTTGCTGATATCGGTGAAGATTCAGCTACTGGCTACTACCAGGCAATGAATGCACTTGGTGCTCTTCCTGGAACAAATGGTGACGCAATGACATTTACAGCAACATCACAGTATGTTGGTGGTACTGTTAACTCAAAGAATGCTTCATGGCTTTACTTAGTTGACTGGATCGTTGACTGGGCTCTTGAAGCAGACGTTGAATGGTGCTGGCACTTCGAAAGACTTATTGACTGCGGTCAAACAGTTGACCTTGCAACTTACCAGAACCCACTCAAGAAGCTTAATAAGATTCTTCTTGATCTTCTTCCATTTGACCAGCTTCTTAACGTTTCTTACGTTGCTTCAGAAGCTACAGTATATGATTCAGATACATTCCTTGAGAGAGTTCTTAAGAATGGTATTATCAACTGCATCGTTGACCTTGACGTTGACAAACTTCAGGGCGGCGTTGAAATTCCAACAGGTTACTTCACACAGGGTAACATCGCTGATAGCCTTGTTAAGATCGTAGTTAACCTTCTTGACCAAATCTTCTATAAGGTAGCTGGTAACACAGACCTTATTAATAAGTCAACTATTAACTCAGTTAACACACTTCTTAACCAGGCAAACATTAAGTCAGTTGTTGTTAACCTTATTTCAAAGCTTCAGAAAGCTTCTGAAACATATAACGTACTTGATCCAATCTTACCAATCGTTGGTATGTTTGTTGGTTGGGTAACAGACCCTCAGAAGTATGCTGAACCAAGCATTTACTTCACAAATAGCTGGGGCTCTTCATACCTTTATAAGGACAATAGCCCTGAAATCAAGATTACAAACACAGCTGCTGGTATGCTTCTTAAACACAGAAATTCTGACGTAGAAGATACAGCATACTCAATTGAAATTACAAACATCACACTTGACGGTGGTGTAACAACATCACAGAGCTTCCCAATTACAGTTAACCCAGGTGACACAGCATCTGTTGCACTTACAGTTCCTACAACAGCTGGTACAACAAAGGCTACAATCACTTATAAGTTCACTGGTAAAGACGGTCAGGCTCTTGGTGGTACACAGGTTAAGACAGCTTATGCTTACATTTCAAATGAAACAGACGACCTTAACGAAACTGTTGCTGGTACAGACAAGAACTACACAATCAACAATGACTACAAGAAGTATGAATTCACAAAGGATATCTACTCAGCAGTTACAGATTACACAGTAACAATCAGCTATAAGGGTGCAGCTGTTGCTATCGGTGCTCCTTCAAGCTGTAAGTTCAACTCAGTTGGTACTAACGGTACAAACGTTCAGGGTACAGCAGCTAACTACTTTGCACACATCACTTCACAGAGTGAAGCTGGTTTTGCAAATGCAGTTTACAAGACTGCTACATCATCTAACCCAGGTAGCACAACAGGCCATATCTATAAGGCTAAGGCTGGTGTTACATCAGAAACAGATTTCCCATACGGCATTTACGACATGGGTAAAACAACTGTTAAGTACAACAACAGTGGTAAAGACATTGAAGTTGACTTCATTTACTACAACGACTATGATATTTCAGTTGTAAAAGATAAGTACATTGGTTACAACCTCAGAGAAGAGATGTTCGACGATACAGCAGCTTGGAACGCATACGAAACAGCTCTTAGAAATGTTGTTGCTCTTTCTGACGTTGCAATGAAGACAACATACGTTTCAGTGGTTCAGGATCAGATTGAGCCTGCAATCGAAGCTCTTGAAACAGCTTACGAAGCACTCAACTCAAGCTCATCATCATCATATGGTATTGGTGATGTTACACTCGTTGAAAACGCTCTCAACGCAGTTGAAACAAATCCTGATAAGGAACTCAACTTCCAGGATCACCAGCTCTTCGAGTACTTCCAGTACGAGAAACAGAGAAATGCAGCTCGTGATATGATTAACTCAGTTAAGGGTCCAGAAGCTCCTACAAAGTACATTGAAAATGAAGACGCATCTGCAGCTCTTATCGATGCAATCGTAGCAGCACAGACAAAGGCAAAGATTAAGACTGGTATTAATGCTACAGTTACTGAACCAACAGCTGACGACATGCTTAATTACGAGACAGCTCTTGCAAACTTCGAGCCTGCAACTTACTCAGACCTTAACGTTCGTGACCTTGCTGCTAAGGTAACTTACTATGCAGACTTCATGCTTGCTAATAAGAAAGCTGCTGATAAGACATTCCTTAATAAGGAAATCGCTTATGCAACAGCACAGAACTATGTAGAATCTAAGTATTCTGCAGATTCATGGGCACGCTACACAGCAGCTCTTGCAGCAGCTCAGGCAGTTTCAGCTAATGCTGACGCTCTTGAATCAGAAACATTCGACGCTAAATACGAACTCATGGTAGCTCAGAATAAGCTTCAGCTTAAAGAGAGATCAATGAAGGAAGTTGGCTACATGAACGAAGAGCTTATCCCTCTTATCGAGCATGCTAACGCAATCATTGATAACTACGGTTCAGTTTACACAACAGTTGCTGGTGTTACAGAAGCTGACGCATTTGCACAGCTTGTTAAGGCACTTGGTATCAGATATGATGTTACTGTTGACGGTGTTGAAAGAGAAGGTATTCTCTACAGCCGTTCAGCTGTTACATTCGAAGATTACGATAGAACATCAACAGCTAAGAACAAGAGAGCTGTTGACGCAGCAGCTGATAAGCTTCGTGCAGCTATCGAAAACTTCACAGCTACAGCAAAACTTGAAGCTAAAGATGATACAACAACAGTTGATCAGACAATTAGATTCATTCAGGGTATCGTACCTGGTTCAATTGCTAACGCAACAGAACTTCTTGCTCGCGTTACAGTAACAGGCGGTGACGCTATTACAACAGCATCTAAGGCTGGTAACTACGGTACAGGTGCTAAGGTTGAAATTAAGAAGAATAACATTCTCCTTGCAACATACTTCGTTGTTATTTACGGTGACGTAAACGGCGACGGCGCTGTTGACGGCTTCGACGCAGTTGAAGTTGATATTGCAAACTGCACAGCACACTACATGGGCGACGTTTATGATGATGCAGCTGACCTTGACAGCAATGGTAAGGTTGACGCAGCTGACTACGCAGCTCTCGTAGCTGGTGTTAAGTGCGATGCAGCAATCAACCAGAACCCTACAAACGCTTAATCGGTTAATTTTCTATACTGATTTAATTTAACAAAAAGCACGGGGTGGTAACCCCACCCTGTGCGACTTTACAAAACTTTCCCGTTTTACTTCGGTAAAACTTATATCTTCTATTTACCCGATATTACCATTGACAATTTATTTTCTTTGGTATATAATTTGAAAACTGCTATTACTGCAGTTAATTTTGCATATTCCCGAGAGCTTTCTTCGGAGAATATAGATTTCATTGTGCCATAATGTACCAAATGTGGCGCAGTCAAAACCGGAAAATTGGATTTTACCCGGCTGATAGGAACGGTCAGCGCAGACCATTTCTGCGAAAAACGTTCAATGTGTAAGTTCTTATAAAAATTGTAACCCGCAATTTTGGGAATTTACCGCTTCAATAATGGAGCAGGTTACTTGAATTTGGCTTTTTGCCACAGTACCAACGGCAAATTGTGATTTTTAAGTAAAGGTGTGTTCCCGAGGTTTCGGAATTCACCAAATTTTTGTTACAATTGAAGAACAAACTACATTAGGAGGAAAAAACAATGTCAAACATCAAAAAGATTATTGGTGTTGTACTTGCTTTAGTAATGGCTCTTTCTGTAGCTACAGTTGCATTTGCTGCTGCTGGTGATGCTTACACAGTAACTATCACTTCAGACAAAACAGAACTTGCAGCTGGTGAATCAGCAACTGTTACAGTTGCTCTTACAACTAACTATTATGCAAGCACAATTTCAATTCCTGTTTTCTTTGACAACTCACAGGTAACAGTAAGTGCTGGTAGCACAGATATTACTGGTGCTGCTATTGCAACTGAAACTTCTGCAGATGCTGCAAAGCTTTATGCAGGTTCAGGTCTTGACAAAGACGCTTACGGTGTTAGAGCTTTCGTTTATGTTGCAAAATATAACACAACTCTTACACAGTACAACAACACTACTGTTATGACTTTCACAGTTACTGCTAATGCTGATGCAACTGGTTCAGTTACTCTTGAATGCTTAGCAGGCACAAAGAAGACATCAACAAACACAACTGGCGCTCTCTATGTAGCAAAGAACTCAAGCGGCAACGCAAAGATGGATTCTCTTGCTGAAAACATTGAGGACGGCACAATTACAGCTGCTACAACAACAATTAACTTTGCTTCTGTAGGCGGCGACCCAGAACTTATCCTCACTTCAACAGGTGAAGATGCTGGTACAGTAATCGATAGATCATCAGATTGTAACGATTATGATGGTTATGTTTACGGTATCGACACTCTCCTTGATGGTGAAGATATCCTTGACTTCGTAACAACAGAATATGGTTCTGTTGAAGTTGTTGAAAATGATGACGGTATGTATTCAACAGGCGCTACAATCCTTCTTAAGGATGCAGACGACAATGTTATTGAAACATATGTATTCATTTACTTTGGTGACGTTAATGGCGACGGCATGATTGACCTTTCTGACTCAGCTCTTATTGAAGACTCAGACGCTTTCATTGCTGAAATCGAATATGGCACTCCTGCTTACATGGCAGCTGACCTTGAAGTTGACGGAATGGTTGACCTTTCTGACTCAGCTTTAATTGAAGACCAGGACGGCTTCATTAACGATATTCCAACACAGTACGAATTGGCTGCTCTTCATGCAGACCTTTTATAATTGATTTTCACAATAGCAAATTAGGAGGAAAAAGACATGCTTAAAACAAGCAAAAAGATTGTTAGCGTTGTTCTTGCTCTCGTGATGGTTTGCAGTGCATTATCAGTAATGGCTTTTGCAGCATTTGATCCTGCATCACAGACACTTGGTTTTGTTCTTGTTCCAGACAAGGATCTTACAAAAGTTGAAAATGGTGACGATGTTACATTCACACTTTACTGCGATGTTGCTGACTATAGCACTCTCTTCAGTGTTATGAAGTTGCTTTTCTTATATGATTCAGCAGCTTACACAGTTCCAACATCATACTCAAACCTTGGCGACTTCGCTGCATTCTATAAAGATGGTACTCCATCATCCTTAAATTCTTCACAAGCTGCTTGGGCAAAACTCCCAACAGGTACAACTCAGGATGTTTCAGGCTTTGATACTGCATTCGTTATTCAAGGTGCAGTTGATAACACAAAGGACTATGACGGCGACGGTGTTATGAACAATGCTAACGCTGGTTATGTAATGACTCAGGACGATGGCACACGTTCAGTTGCACAGCTTGAGTTCACATTCACAGTTAAAGATAATACAAAGAATATGGATGTTATGATCTGCGACAACTTCGCTGCAACATCTACTCTTCAGTATTTCAAGACAACAACTGGTGCAAAGCAGAGCAACCTTCCACAGGCTAAGGTTAACACTGAACTTGCAAGCGCTATGGCTAACAACCCAGCTGCAGAAGGTACTCCAGTTGAGTTCCAGAAGGCTCAGATCAGATTCAAGGGCATCACATCTACATCAGGTGCTGCTACATACGAAGGCACATTCGATGTAAGAACAGTTGCTCAGATCACTGAAGCTAACTTTGCTACATACTTCACAGATGAAGCTACAGCAAAGGCTAAGATTACTGACTTCGGTTTCGTTTATGCTACTAAGTCAAACGTTGCTACATTTGACGTTGACACAGCTAAGGGCGTTGCTGAAGGTGCAACAGCAGCTAACTATGTAAAGGTTCCTGTAACTTACATGCAGCACACAGGTGGTAACTACATCTTCACATGCCTTATCGCTAACATCGCAGATGCTGATAAGACAGACGGTGTAAACTGCCTTGGTTATGTATGCTTCGATGGTGCATATTACTACTTCGATGCAGCTGCATCAGTTGACTTCAACACTCTTTACACAGCACATATGCCTGCATAATCATTGAAAGGAGTAATAAACATGCGTGAATATTTAACACCAGACTTCGACGTAACAGTTTACGAAGTTGAAGACATTATTACACTTTCAATTGGTGATGGCGACCCTAACGGCGGCGACGACCAGTGGTGG
>JAZUGZ010000217.1:0-4481 GCA_045641425.1 Candidatus Fimenecus sp. | reverse complement strand
AGCTTCAGCTCTTTCATAGAAAAGACCTCTTGCAGGCTGGAAATTAGCATAATACTTACGAATTTTCTGCTTATAATTCTTTTTAAGCTCTTGGAATTCTAACGGAGTTCCGTCAGCTTTTTTAAGTGGAATAAGAGCGTTAAAACGAGGCTGAACAGCATCGTGAAGCCCCTTGCCAAATCCACCATGAATAAAGCCTGCTTCGACAAAATTGTCAAAATGCTCTTTGCCCTTTTCTAAATCAAAAATATCAAGGAAATTTTCAGCCTTAATTTCAGGAAGTGTTTTACCAACTGGAATAAGTGGGTCAACGGTAATTGAGTAAATTCCGTTAGCCTTGCAGAATTTAATTGCTCCGTCACGAAAAGCTTTAATAGCTTCTTTGTCGCTATAATCTAAAAGTGGGCCACGAGAAGCATAGGCATACTTAAATCCTGGCAAAAGCTCGCGAACTAAAACAAGACACGCACCCACCAATTTTTCGTCGTTATAAATTCCGCAAAAATGCGGTTTCCAATTGTTTTTAAGAACAGTCCAAGAATGGGTTTGCTGAATTGGCGCTCCTGAAAAGCTATTCACAAATTGTGTAAATTCTTGAACATCAATATTTTCTTTGAAAGCGTACATAATAGCTCCTTTTATTCGGCACTGCTTTTTACAGTTTTTGACTTAATAGCTCCCTTAAAGAATTTATTTTTAAGGTGGATAACGGTTGGGAACATATCCTTAAAGAACTTAAACTTTAATTTATTAGCAATAAGATACATTTCGCCAACATACTCGTGAACCTCGCCGTTATAACTCTGTTTATATTTACGAAGCCCATAAAGAACATTGTTTTCATCATAAGGGTCGCCAGTAATTCTGCCTAAATCGTGCCACTCTAAACCACGATTAAAGCTATCTTCAATTCGCACCCAGTTAAGAAAATGGGTTGTGCGAAGAGTGTTACGAAGAAGATTTCGAGTTCCACCATAAAGGCAAATTGCAGTGTTGCCAAAGTGAGTTGTAATGCCAACACTCAAGCAAATTTTTTGTGGAAAATCGTTGCCATATTTCTCACGAAGTTCTTTTTCAACTCGCTCGTTACGAGTAATTGTAACTGTGCAAGCATCGATTTCTTTTTTAACTGATGAAATTGCTTTTTTATCTTTCTTTTCGGCACTTTCAAGGTCTTCAAGCTTCTTTGTAAGCTCTTCTTTACGGTCAACAGCCTCAGAATATTTAGCAATTCTTTTAAGATTATCAATATAAATAAGAGTTAAAACAGCCTTGCCCTCAAGTGCATAAATAATGTTTTCGTAATAGCTTTTCTCACGCTGAATAAATGAAACTCGGTCTGAAACTTTAGTAATTACCTCGTAAAAATCGTCCATCTTTTCTGGATTTTTACGAAGAGCTTCTGCATCATAATGCTCTGCAACAAGTCCGCCATCTTCAGCACCGTTAAGGCCATGACGAACACCCTTTTCGCATTTTGAAAGGAAAGTTTGCGGAGTGTACCCAGTTAAATGTGACTGAACGGTAACAGTTGGCTGAACTAAATAGTCATATCTCTTTTCACGCGGATTTCTTGTGAAACCAGCCTTAAAAAGTGAATCCACCGCTGAAATATCTTGTGGCTCTTTATTAACAATTTCAGAAACAAGTGGGTCAGTAATTAAAACGCAAATTTTACGTTTCTTCATTTCTGACTTCATAAATTTTGCAAATTCTGCAACCAATTCTTCATTATAGGTGTCACAAACAAAACCATCTTGGCAATACCAAAGCTTTGTCATTTTAACATCACGCTCAAGGCAAAGTGCTGAAAGAACTGGTATTTCGCCATCATAACCCATAAAAAATGTTGGCTTCCAATTTGATTTTACCTTTGCCCAATATGATGTTTGATAAATTGAACCACCGTTTTCTTCTGAAAACTTATTGAATTCAGCCATATCCTCTATTTCACGGAAAACATATTTACTCATAATTTTATCCTTAATCCTGTGTCATTTTCTTAATATATCTCTTAAAGAACTTAAGTGCACCCTCAACTGAAGAAAGTGGTAATCTTTCGTCAGTGCCGTGTGTGCAAAGAAGAAGTTTTGTGTCTGCAACAAACGGAGCAAATCTGTAAATATTTTCACAAACTATTTCGTAATTATAGGCATCTGTACCACCCATTACAAGGAAAGGTGCTACAAGGTTTTTACTGTCTGCACTTTCGCAAAGCTCTTTAATAGTCTTAAATGCTTTTGAGTCAGTTGGCGAAACTACTGAAGCTTCTTTACCAACTAAGAATTTAATATCTATATCTTTATTTTTGACAGATTTTCTTATATGCTCTTCAACATCTGGAATTGTAACGCCAGGCATTGTTCTAAAGTTTACAGTTATTGTAGCCTTTTGTGGAAGAACATTAAATTGTGGGCTACCGCTAGCCATTGTAACCGCTGTGCAAGTTCTAATAAGTGAAGCTGCTGGCGGAATTTTTGTCATTATTTTAAGAATAATTGGTTTAAGGAGCCAAATGTTGCAAGTAACAAGCCTTGCAGGGTATGAGCAACGCTTACCAATTTCAGTAAATAACTCATAAACAAACTGTGGCATTTTAGCCTTGAACTGATGATTTTCAATGTCACGAATTACATTTGCAAGGTGGCCAAGCGCTGTGTGCTTTGGTGGTTGAGAAGAGTGACCACCCTTTGCATTAACGCTTATTTCGTAGTTGACACTACCCTTTTCAGCAACGCCAACACCTGCAAGATTGCAGTTTAACACTCCATTAACATTTACTGGAAGAATTGCACCGCCCTCATCAAGTACAGCTTCAAGATGAACGCCTTGCTCTTTAAGGTACTGGGCAATTTGCTTTGCCCCATTGTCAGGAGCTGCAACAACCTCTTCATTATGGCCAAGGCAAAGGTAAACAGTTCTTGTTGGCTTGTAGCCGTCTTTAATTAACTGTTCAACACTTTCCATTACGGCAATAAGATGGTTTTTCATATCCATAGCGCCTCTACCCCAAATGAATTCGCCATCATTAAAGCCTTCAAATGGGTCGTGAGTCCAATCTTCAAGTGTACCCTCAGCAATTGGCACAACATCTTGGTGCGATAGAAGTGCAATTCCGTCGAGAGTAGGGTCAGTACCCTCCCACTTATAAACCAAAGAAGCATCGGCAACTTCGGTTTTAGTAAGTGTGCTATGAATAAGTGGGTAACGCTCTTCTAAAAACTTATGGAATTTGTCGAACTCGCTCCAGTCAACCTTTTCACGATCATAGTTAGAAATTGTCTTAATCTTGATTGCATCTGAAAGATTTTGGCAGTAACGCTCTGTATCAACATTTTCTTCTGTTAAAACAGATTTGTCAGCTTCTTTTTTTGATGGAACAAAAAATGCGGCACGAATTGCTGTAATTACTAAAAGTGCAACAATTACCGAAAGAATTATGTAACCTATCATTTCTCATCCCCCTTAAATTTAATTGTAGAAGTATCAACAAAATAAATATTTTTATGTTTTGGAAGATAATAAACTGTAACTGCTGAATGAAGCAATTCTTTTGGAACTTTTTGACCAACTCTTTTACTCTTAAAGCCTACAGCTGTTTTACCTCTAATTTTTGAGCTATCACAAATAATTTTTTGACCACCAATAACATCAACTATTTCGTTAATCATTACAAGGTCTGACTTACCATTTTTAAGAACATATTTGTCTTTGAAAATTGGTATGTAAATAATTAAAAGCAACGCTACAGAAACAACCATTAAGCAAATTCCAATATAGAGAATTGAAGTATAAACTTCAGCTGTTTTAATGAAAATATTTTCTGGTGCGTCTTTAGTGAAATAGACCTTAACATCTCGACCAACATAGTCGCCGTTATCCCAATTATAGTCATAGTCAATGTAATAGTTTTCGCCATCAACATTGAACCAAAGAACATATTTGCGTGTGCCTTCGTTGTTAATGACTGTGTCAACAATCGCATCACGAGTTTCAGCACTTGCCATAAACTTTTTGTCTTTGTTAATTGTGCCTGCACCAATGCCTACAAGCAATGTGCCAACAATTAAAGCCACAAGTAACAACGCAGTTACAACATAAAGTTTAGTTTTTTTCATTAAAACCACTCCTTAAAATCCGAACAGTGACATTTGAGCAGATTCAGGAAGTCCATTAAGTGCTCCTGCTTCTCTAAGTGCGGTAATAACTGCACTTGATGCACCTGTTCTGTGTTGATAATCATCAATTGAAACGAATTCTCCACCGTCATCTTCTCGACCTTTTTCAAGTGCCTTGGCAGCATTTTCGCCAACGCCAGAAAGTGCCGAGAACGACATACGGATTTTCCCGTCTTCAATGTAATATTCAGTAGCTCTTGATTTGTAAATATCAACAGGTAAAAGTTCAACTCCACGAGCCATCATTTCATTAACAACCTGCAAAGCAATAAAGGCCGACTTTTCGGTAGCTGACGCTGCCCT
>JAZUGZ010000216.1:0-2705 GCA_045641425.1 Candidatus Fimenecus sp. | reverse complement strand
TCCCTGCCCTTCACCAAAATGCGACAGCCCCCCAAAAAAAGAAATCGTCGCGGTTGACCCGCGACGATCTGGTGGAGGAGGGTGGATTCGAACCACCGAAGCCTTAAGCAGCAGATTTACAGTCTGTCCCCTTTGGCCACTCGGGAATTCCCCCATATTCGGTTTGGAGCTGGTGGACGGACTCGAACCCCCGACCTGCTGATTACAAATCAGCTGCTCTACCAACTGAGCTACACCAGCGTCTCAACGCTTGAATATAATATCACAAAGATTTATATTAGTCAAGACTTTTTTTGACATTTTTATAAATTTTTTATAACTATTTTTTTATAGACTTTTTGAGCGTGATTTGTTACAATATAAAAAGGAAGTGATTTTATGAACGAATTTGCATTTAATAAGAATCTGTCACTTATGACCGAGCTTTACGAATTAACTCAAGCAAACGGTTGGCTTAAATGTGGCAAGGCAGATGAAATTGCATATTTTGATTTGTATTTTAGAAAAGTGCCAGACAAGGGTGGCTTTGCCATTTTCGCTGGTCTTTCGCAAATGATTGATTACATTAAGAATTATGAATTTAAGGAAGATGACCTTAAATATCTTTTAGAGCAGGGTTGTTCTGAAGAGTTTGTTGATTATCTTCGCACATTCGAGTTTAGCTGTGACATTTGGGCAGTGCCAGAGGGAACTCCTGTTTTTCCAAATGAGCCACTCGTTAAAGTTAGAGGACCTATTTTACAAGCACAGCTTCTTGAAACAGTGCTTCTTGTATTTATGAATCAGCAAAGCCTTATTGCAACAAAGGCAAATAGATTAGTTCGTGCTGCAAAGGGCACAACAGTTGCCGAATTTGGCACTCGCCGTGCAACCTCTTTTGACGGTGCTCATTTTGGCTCGAGAGCGGCTTACATTGGCGGTTGTGTTGGTACATCTGGCGTTCGTCAGGGCAAAACCTTTGACATTCCACAAATTAACACAATGATTCACTCTTGGGTTGAAATGTTTGATTCTGAATATGAAGCATTTTGTGAATATGCACGACTTTACCCAGACAATTGCACTTTTGTTGTTGACACTTACGACACAATTCGTTCAGGCGTTCCTAATGCAATTCGTGCATTTAATGATGTGTTAAAGCCAATGGGCAAACGCCCAGTAAGTGTTCGAATTGACTCGGGCGATATTACTTATCTTTCAAAGAAAATTAGAAAGATGCTTAACGAAGCTGGTTACCCTGATTGCATGATTACCGCTTCAAATTCGCTTGATGAATATATTATTTCGGACATGATTTCCCAGGGTGCAAAAATTGATTGCTTTATTGCAGGTGAGCGACTAATCAACTCTGCCTCTTCACCACTTTTTAGCGGTGTTTATAAACTTTGCGCACTTGAAAAGAATGGCGAGCTTATTCCTAAAATTAACCTTTCAGAAAATGTTAGCAAAATCACAACTCCACATTCAAAGAAGTTTTACAGACTCTTTGATTGTGATACAGGCAAGGCAATAGCAGATGTTTTGACTCTTTATAATGAAACTATTGATGAGTCAAAGCCTTATACACTCTTTGACCCTGACTTTACTTGGAAGCGTAAAGAGGTTGAAAATTTTGTTGCAAGAGAAATGCTTGTACCAATTTTTGAAAATGGTAAATGCGTTTATTCTGAACCATCCGTTCACGAAATACGCGACTATTGCTCCGAGCAAATTGACACTCTTTGGGAAGAAGTTAAGCGATTTGAAAATCCGCACGCTTATTACGTTGACCTTTCTGAAAACCTTTGGAAAGTTAGAAAAGATTTAATTGAGAAACATAAAGGAGTTAAATAATGAACATTTGGCACGATATTAGCAAAGACAGAATTAGCCGTGAAGCCTTTGATGTTGTAATTGAAATTAGCAAGGGCAGTAAAATGAAATATGAACTCGACAAAGAAACTGGTATGCTAAAGCTTGACCGAGTTTTACATACATCAACTCATTACCCAGCAAACTATGGATTTATTCCACTTACTTACGCTGAAGATAACGACCCACTTGACGCGTTAGTTCTTTGCGCTGAACAAATTGAACCAATGACTTTGGTTCGTTGCTACCCAATTGGCGTTATTTCAATGCTTGATAATGGCGCCCCTGACCACAAGGTTGTGGCAATTCCATTTGGCGACCCAACTTATAATTGTTATAAAGATATTAGTCAGCTCCCAGCTCATATTTTTGAAGAGATTAAACATTTCTTTACAGTTTACAAAACTCTTGAAAATAAAGAAACGGCAGTTGACGAGGCAAAAGGTGCTTTGCAGGCTGTTGGCATTGTTGAAAGTGCCATTGACGGCTACAACAAAAAATTCGGTAAATAATTATTTATAGTACATTATAACGGTAGGCGAGAGCTTGCCGTTATTTTTTTCTCCGCTTTTGGCGGAGTTTTTTTATACCATTTTGCCGAAAAAACACAATTTTTATCGTTGTATAATTTCCACAATTTTCTAATCAAAATTTTGTTAAAAAAATTAGAAAAATGCTTGCAATTTATTATTCTGTATAGTATAATGTACGTACAGTGGTGGAAAGTGGTGGACAAAACCACCCAAAATGCACTAAAGTGGTGGATTTTAAGCCTAATTTTTTGAAAGGATGTGAAAGACGGTGTATTTCAACTTTACTTACAATCATACAATGGACGCTAAAAACCGTCTTTT
>JAZUGZ010000215.1:0-2163 GCA_045641425.1 Candidatus Fimenecus sp. | reverse complement strand
GAGTTCGAGTCTCTCCTTCTGCGCCAAATAACCAGTATCGATAGATACTGGTTATTTTTTGTTATAACACCTCAAAAACATAGTCGTATTGCTCACTTGGAGCGTTTCGCTCTACTCCTTGTTTTTTCACCTCATTTTGCTCGCACTATTCGTCCACCGGACGGTGCGAGCAACTTCGCCTCCTTCTGCGCCAAGAAAGTCTGATAGATTATCAGGCTTTCTTTTTTTGCTTTTTTAAGTTGAACAAAGACTCGAACTCTTCGTCCATCTTTTATGAGCAAAGCGAAATAAAAGGGACATATAATAGGATTTGCGTTGTAGGGGATGGGTTCCACCCCATCCCGCACAAATAGTAAAACGGGCGGGCATGGAAACCCGCCCCTACTCTTTTGGTGTAGTAGTAAATGATGAGAAACGGGCCACGAGGTCGTCAGCCCCTACTTATACTCCCGCCTTCTTCTTAAATTCCTGTTCCGTTATTCCATTCTCTATTGCCTGTATCAATTCTTCCACGAGCTTGTCGCCTTGCTCTATTTCTAACTTGGCTATAAGTTTCATAATTAGAAATCTCGTTTTGTCTGAATAATTGTTGTCCTGCATAAGCTTCAACAATTTCCCACGAATTATCAAAGTGTTTGACTGACTCATAATCTAAAACCTCCATAAAATAGCATAATTTGAAGCTAACTTAAATTCTGTTGCACTATCTGTAATAATTATACTCTACGATTCTTATACCATCAATAAAAATTGAGATTGTAGTGTCCATATTTTTGGACAAGGGATGGGTTCCAGCCCATCCCGCACAAATAGTAAAACGTGCGGGCATGGAAGCCCGCCCCTACTCTTTTGGTAAAGATGAGAAACGGGCTGCCGAGGTCGTCAGCCCCTACAAGTTCAATGTGAGCAAAAACGGAACGATGTAGGCATAGTTCCCTACGAGTTTGAGAAAGTGGTTAGTTGTGAGAAACAGGCAATTCGTGAATAGCCCTTACAAATTGATACAATATATTTTATGAAAATATAAAAGCACTATCTAATTTGGATAGTGCTTTGTTTTTTCGTTCCTTATTGTTTATTCCATTGCGTAAAGTGCTTCAATTAACATTTGCTTCATTGATTTTGAACGAACTTTTGCAGTTGCAGAACGAAGCTTTTTAATATCGTCAGTTTGGAATGGTTTATATACAGCTTTTTTCTTGGTGTTATTACCGTTATATTTAATTAAAACTTCAAGTGCCCTTTCACGCGGAGTTTTATTGGTTTTAGCAATGGCACCAGTAACTGTAATTTTAATATCATCTTGAACGCTAACATCTTTAAGAATTATAGTGCCATTATCAACAGCGTTATTTTGTAAAATTCCATTTACATAAACTTCAGCATTTTTGAACGATACAATATCTTTCAAAACAAATTTATAATTACGTTTTTCTGGAATTGAAGAAATCTGCTTACCACCATTAACTGAAATATAAAGCTCGTCGCCATTTTCATTTACTCTAACTTTTGAAATTGAATAGTCGCCGTTTTGGAAATTCATTGTTTCGCCATCGTCTTCATATAATGAAAACTCACTATTACCACGGTAAATGTTGAAAGCAAGATTTTTAGGGTTACCGCAAGTGTTACCAGCATCTTCAGACATTGGAATTACTGCACCCTCTTTAGCTAAAACTGGTATTGTATTTATTGGGCTTGAAAGTGTTACAACTTGACCGCCTTTGTAAATTCTGCCGTCAAAAATGTTAGTCCATCTGCCTTCCGGAAGCCAAATTTTAGTAAATGCAGTTTTAGTATTTTTGTCAAGCTTTGTAGTTACTGGGCAAACAAGAAGCTCTGAGCCAAACATATATTCATTTTTAACTGAATATGCGTCCTTTTCTTTTGGATATGTATAATACATTGGCTCACAAAGCGCTCTGCCGTCATTATATGAACGATAATTCATTGAGTAAATATACGGAATCATTTTATGACGAAGTCGCATAAACTGAGTGCCTAATTTTTCAGCTTCCCAACTAAAATTCCAAGGCTCTTTACCGAGCAAGTCGGAGCTTGTTGAGTGAAGTCTTATAATTGGGGAGAACACACCAAATTGAAGCCAACGAATATAAAGCTCATCATCGTGAGCGCCAAAGTGATGACCACCAATATCGTGAC
>JAZUGZ010000214.1:0-3907 GCA_045641425.1 Candidatus Fimenecus sp. | reverse complement strand
TAACACTTTTATTTTTCTTTTATAATGATATTTCATTTAATTTTAGAAATACTGGCAAACATAACCTTAAAGATAATCCAATATATATAGCGGCCACCCAAAATCAAGATAAGCAATTAGAATGTGAATTAAAGCTTTTTTACAGAATTGCAAATAAAGAAGATTGCGATTATTTATCAAGGCTTTGGGGAATTAAAATTTTGCCACCTCTTAACGAAGAATTTGATAAGGATTTTGTAGTGGATAATGATACAATTTCTATGAAAATATTAAATGACTCTGGATACAAAATTTTACGCCAACCAAGCTTTTCTATGGAAGGCAACACTCACGACAAATGGCTACTAAATCCACATACAAAAACTGGTGTTGATGCCGCAAAGGCAAATGCGGAGTCTATGACTTTTTCAGAATATGTAGATATGGTTGAAAAAGTTAAGGAAAAATAGTAAAATGATAATGTTGGAGGTGTTGTTATGCCACATTATGAAGCTTTAAGTCCTGAAATTGAAAAGCAGATTTTGAAAAGAGAAAAAAGCAATTTGTTTTTTGAGAATAAAAATGCTATAAGACGAAATGAAAATAAGGATTTTGCCAGTGCAATTCGACCACCATTTATTCGTGATATTGACAAAATTATGCACTGTCCTTACTACAACCGTTACTCTGATAAAACTCAGGTTTTTTCGTTTTATAAAAATGATGATATAACTCGCAGAAGTCTTCATGTGCAACTTGTATCACGAATTGCGAGAACTATTGGGGGTGCTTTAGGTCTTAACCTTGATTTAATTGAGGCAATAGCACTTGGCCACGACATTGGCCACACTCCATTTGGCCACGCTGGCGAATATTTGCTTGATGAAATCTCCTACAAAAACACCGGCAGACACTTTAGCCACAACATTCACTCTGTAAGGGTGCTTGACAGCATTTACCCATACAACATCACACTACAAACTCTTAATGGAATTGCAAGTCATGATGGCGAAATTGAGCTTTCGGAATACAGACCCAAAGAGCTTTTAAGCTTTGAAGATTTTGACAAGCAGATTGAAAACTGCTATTTAGATAAAGAAAATGTCAAGAAATTAGTACCCTGCACCTTAGAGGGCTGTGTTGTTAGAATATCTGACATAATTGCATACCTTGGAAAAGACAGGCAAGATGCCGAAAGGGCACATATAGTAAAAAATTCTGCATTTGAGGACTATGGAATAGGCACAACAAATGCAGAGATTATAAATAATTTAACTGTTAATATAGTTGAAAATAGCTTTGGCAAGCCATACATTAAGCTTGATAAAATGCATTTTGATGCCTTAAAGCAAGCTAAAGCTGACAACTATAAATTGATTTACAAAAACGAAAAGGTACAAGAAGAAATTGACACTTCAATTAAGCCAATGATGTTTCAAATGTATGAGAAATTACTTTTAGATTTGGAAAAAGAGAATTTAGACTCCCCTATTTTTACTCATCACATTAAATATGTTGAGTCAGCACATTACGAACGTAAAAAGCCATACATTGAAACAGAAAAAAATCAAATTGTAATTGACTACATTGCAAGCATGACCGATGATTATTTTGTTGATATGTACGAGCATCTTTTTACTGGTAGTGAGTTTGAGATTAAGTATAAAGGGTATTTTGATTACATTTAAGTAACTATTTCAAAAGCAGGCACGAGCAAATAAACTCGTGCCTGTTTGTTTTATTCTTTTATTTATTATTGAGCTTTACATATTATAGTTTGCTTTCTAAGGCGCGAAAAGCAGCTTCTTTAGCTTCGTTTTCAGAACCATACTCGGTATCGCAGAACACTCCATCAATGGAATATTTCCACACTGAGTCATACTCTCTACAATACAGAACTATAATATGATCCTTAAATTTTAAGTAGTTATTGCCCTTTGCTGACTTCTTAAAAGGCTTGCTTTGCAAACGTATTCTTGTAGCTGTTTTATTCTTCAATTCTTGCTCACGCTTTTTAGCTTTTTCAATATCGCCCTCCATTTTACCAGCACAAATGCAGCCACAGTCCAAGGTCATACCATTAGGATGTCTCATGTGGTGCACATACCTAATAATTTGATGTCCACACATTTCACAAACACCAACGGGGGCGCCTAAATCTGTCACGCCAACACAAGTCCAACCTGTGTGCGGAACATCATCTCGTTGCCAAAGGTTTGGGCTATTATTTAATCTTTCTTTTAATTCATCAGAAATTGGAACATTGCTTTCGCTCTCATTTCCCTTTGGGTCTATTTGAATTGTTATATTATTGGGAGCTGGCTGTGATTCTGCGGAAGAATTTGGCTCGTAAAAGTCTTTGGCTTCTTCAATAGATTTTGGGTCAAGAACTTTTGCAAAATATTTTTTAGTAATATATCTTGGTTGCTCTAATTTTTCAAAATCCACTTTATAGCCACCAGTTCGGTTGTCAATATCAACCACAACTCCTTTACCAAAAACGTGATGTTCAACTTCATCTCCAATATTCTTTTGCTGGTAGTCTTCTATTCTGGGGTGTTGTGTTTCAATTTTGCTAAAACTTGCAGATGATAACTTACCTATTCTTTCATAATTTTCTTCGCCTATTTCAAACAAAAATCTTGATGGCTGTTTTTGATTTCCATTTTGTGTGAATCCCTCGGAGTCCATAAGGTAAAGCAGGTGTCTAGCTCTTGTAATTGCAACATAACAAAGACGCCTTTCCTCCTCAAGTCCTTTGTCTTTGCGCTCTTCAATTGACTTTGGTGATGGAAAAATTGACTCGCTCATACCAATTATAAAAACAATTGGAAACTCTAAACCCTTGGATGCGTGAATTGTCATTAGTTTTACAGAGTCCATTTGTTTTTCTTCATCTTCATTTGATTGTAACGCAAGCTGTTGCAAAAATGTTTCCAAAGTAACATCTTCGCCATAATTTGCTTCAAATTCACTTGCAAGACGCTTGAATTCAATAATATTTTCAAAGCGTTCTTCATCGCCAAGCTCTTTTATATATTTTTCATATCCTGATTCAATGCAAACGGCATTTACAATGTCAGATATTCTCATTTGGCTTTTGTTTTTTGACAAATTATTTACCATATCTACAAAGCCTTTAACATTACTACCCTTAAAGACTTTACTGTCAATATTTTGCTCAAGTGTTGAAAACATAGAAGCGTTATTATCAAAATTTTCTATTTCATTTAACTCTTCAAGTGCTACTAATTTGACTCGTCCAAATTTACGGCGCGGTTTGTTGATTACCCTTTTAAGAGAAGCATTGTCTTTATAGGCTACAAGTTTTAAGTATGCAATTATATCTCCAATTTCCATTCTTTGGTAAAACTTAACACCGCCATAAATTTCATACGGAACACCAGCTTCCACTAATTTTTTCTCAACAATTCGTGACAAAAAGCCTGAACGATAAAGAATAGCAAAATCAGAGTATTTATAACCCTGTGTATTTTTTAGCTTTTTTATTTCTTTAATAATTTCGTCCGCTTCGTCATAATCACTTTTGCTGTGAATATGTAATACCGGAGCACCATTCGGCAAAAGAGTAAACAAATCTTTTTTTAATCGCATTAAATTTTTGTCAATCAAAGTATTTGCACATTTTAAGATTTGCGGAGTTGAGCGATAATTTTGACTTAAAAAAATTGTTTTTGTGGGCACATGAGTTTTATCAAATTCAACTAACAACTCTACATTTGAGCCACGCCATTCATAAATATTTTGGTCTGGGTCGCCAACTATTAGCAAATTCTTATATTTTTCAGATAAAATATCAATAAGTTCCATTTCTTTTTTGGAGCTGTCTTGAAATTCATCTACTTGAATGTAATTTAAGCGTTCTTCCCACTTTTCTCTAACTTCACTGTTTTTATTTAGCAAATAT
>JAZUGZ010000213.1:0-10380 GCA_045641425.1 Candidatus Fimenecus sp. | reverse complement strand
CAGACAGCCTTGCAGGTCTTTCAACACTTGCACAAGACATTAACGATGTAATGCCAATTTTACAGGCTATGAATAAAGATATGGAAGACCCAGAAATTCAAAAATCACTTCAAAATCTTCCACAAACTCTTTCTGAGCTTAAACGAATTCTTAAAGTGATTGATGAAAACAAAGAGCTTCTTAATGCAATTGGCGACCTTTCAAGTGGCAACACAACTGAAAGCCTTAACGAAATTTTAGCAACTGCCGACAAATATGCGGGTCTTGGTAGCCTTACAAATGCAAATACTGACACCCTTGCAGAGCGTGTTAAGATTTGGGTAAATTACGGAGTTCAGTACAAAATCTTTACTGAATGCCCAGCAGGCTATGATAGTACAGTAATGTTTGTTTATAAGTCAGATGCAGTAATGCCAAAGTCTAAATAATTAAGAATTTACCACCCACTTGTAGCAAAACGCAAATGGGTGGTATTTTTATACATAAATATTCATAATTTATACAGTTAAACTCAATAATATTCATAAACATTATGTTTTTGTTAGACAATTATTGACATAAAATGTATAGATGTGTTAGAATACTTGCAAATTAATTTGGAGGCGTGAAAATGGCAGCAATAGAAAACTTTTTATTACCAATAGTCCAGAAAGTTAATATGTACCTTTCAGACTATATTCTTATCGCATTACTTATCGGTATTGGTCTTTTCTACACAATTAAGACCCGTTTTGTTCAGGTAAGGTGCTTTGGCGAAGGTCTTAAAAATATGTTCGCAAAGCAGAAGAAAGACGGCAATGTAAACTCTTTCCAGGCACTCGCTACAGCAGTTGCAGCACAGGTTGGTACTGGTAACATTGTTGGTGCTTGCGGTGCAATTCTTATTGGTGGTCCTGGTGCTATTTTCTGGATGTGGATTATCGCATTCTTCGGTATGGCAACAATTTATGCTGAGGCAGTTCTTGCACAGAAAACAAGAATTCAAAATGAAAATGGCGAATATATTGGTGGCCCAGTTTATTACATAACAACAGCATTTAAGGGCGGTTTTGGTAAGTTCCTTGCTGGCTTCTTTGCAGTTGCTGCTGTTTTAGCACTTGGTTTTATGGGTGCAATGGTTCAGTCAAACTCAATTGGCGAAAACTTCCACAATGCATTTGGTATTCCAAGCGTTGCAGCTGGTATTGTAGTTGGCATTATCGCAGGTATTATCTTCCTTGGCGGTGTTAAAAGACTTGCAGCCGTTACAGAAAAGGTTGTTCCAATTATGGCAATCCTTTACCTTGTAGGTGGTATTATTATTCTTGTTGCAAACATTAAGGCTATCCCTGCAACATTTGGTCTTATTTTCAAATATGCATTTATGCCACAAGCTCTTCTTGGTGGCGGAATGGGTTATGCACTTAAAACAGCTATTAGTCAGGGCGCAAAGCGTGGCCTTTTCTCAAACGAAGCTGGTATGGGTTCAACTCCACACGCTCACGCTTTAGCAGATGCTGAAACACCTCATAAGCAGGGTACAATGGCTATGATTGGTGTTTTTATTGACACATTCGTAGTTCTTACAATGACAGCTTTAGTTGTAATTTCAACTCTTTACACAAAGGGCGGAATTCTTGAGTCTGGCTCAGCAGAGGGCGTTGCAAAAACAAATATGGCACAAATCGCATTTGGTAGTGTTATGGGCGACAGCATTGGCGGTAAGTTTATTGCAATTTGTCTTTTCTTCTTCGCATTCTCAACGATTCTTAGCTGGACATTCTTCGGCAGAGTTAACGTTGAATATCTTTTCGGTAAGAAAGCAAACATTCCTTACTCAATTATCGCTATCGCATTCATCGTTCTTGTCTCTTGCCTTTGAAATGACCTTGTTTGGGAGCTTACAGATATGTTCAATCAGTTAATGGTTATTCCAAACGTGTTAGCTTTAATTGTTCTTGCAAAGCTTGTTACTGAACAGTCAAACAAAAAGAAAATCAATAAATAATTATTGAAAATTTATAGCACCCGTAAGGGTGCTGTTTTTTTATGTACACAGTGTCTTAAATCTAATTTGTTATTGATTTAAGCCTTAAGTGGTACTATAATACATAAGGCTATTTTATTATTTGGAGTACAGAGCTAAATGAAAACAAGAAATTCAATGCTCGAGGGTAGTGTTGTAAAAGGTATAATTATTTTTGCATTACCAATTATGCTTTCTTCACTTCTTCAGTACAATTATACTTTAATTGACAATATAATAGTAGGGCGTTATGTTAGTACCGACGCTTTAGCCGCTGTTGGCGGAGTTGCTTCTATTAATTCGTTTATTATTGGTGCGGCTTTGGGTCTTACAAGTGGATTTACAATTCCTGTTGCTCACGCTTTTGGCGCAAGGGATAAGAACAAAGTTACGCTTTATGCTTCAGGTAGCATTGTAACTGCTTTCTTAATTGGTGTAGCTTTAGTTTTAATTGCTCACCTTATTTCTTCGCCACTTTTAAGGCTTATTGGCACTCCAAAGGAGATTATTGGTCTTTCTTCGGCTTATGTTAATATTCTCTATTTTGGAATACCATTTCAAATGCTTTCAAACAACTTTACAGCAATTTCAAGAGCTGTTGGCGAAAGTAAAAAACCACTTTATTTCTTCACATTTTCTTGTGTTGTAAATTTCTTTTTAGATTTACTTTTTGTAAAGGCTTTAAGGTGGGGCGTTGAGGGAGCAGCACTTGCAACACTAATTTCACATGCTGTTGCCGCTTCGCTTACAGGATTTTATGTAATTAAAATTAACAAAGATGTTGAAATAAAAAGAAAGGACTTAAAACTGCGGCCTAAAATTGCCCTCCAGCAGTTAAAGCTCGGTATTCCGGTTTCACTTCAATTTACTATAACATCAATTGGCTCAATGTGTTTGCAAAGTGCCGTTAACTCATTTGGTGCCAATGTAATGGCTGGCTTTACCGCAGCCGGCAGAGTTGAAAACCTTACCAATATCCCAATGAGCGGACTCGGTGTTGCAACTCAAACCTTTGTTGGTCAAAATTATGGTGCTAAAAATTACGATAGAATAATAAAATCTGTTAGACGAATTTTTGTGCTTGACCTTTGCGTTTCTGTTGTAATGAGTATTACTCTTTACACAATCGGTATGCCAATGGTTGGGCTATTTATGAGTGAGCCAAACCCTGAAATGCTTTATGCCGCAAAACACTATATTGTTGCAATTTCTTCTTGCTACAGCCTTGTTGCAGTGCTTTTTGTTATTCGAAATACTCTTCAAGGACTCGGCTTTACTTATTCCAATACAATCGCTGGTGCAGGGGAACTACTTGGCAGAATTTCAATAGCTTTTGTTTTAACTCCAATTTTAGGGTTTAATGCAGTTTGCTTTGCTGGTCCAGCGGCGTGGCTTTTGGCGGATATTCCGCTTTGCATTATCTATCTTCATAAGCAGAAAAAATTTAAGAAACTTGCAAATTTGCAAATACAGAACACTTGAATTTCTTGTTCAAAGTGATATAATTATTTGGTAATAATTTTTAGGAGGTAATACTTATGGCAAACAAATACGAAGGTACACAAACCGAAAAGAATTTACAAGCTGCTTTCGCAGGCGAATCTCAGGCAAGAAATAAATATACTTATTTCGCATCAACAGCTAAAAAAGAAGGCTACGAGCAAATTGCTGCTCTTTTCTTAAAAACAGCAGATAACGAAAAAGAACACGCTAAAATGTGGTTCAAAGAGCTTCAGGGCATTGGTAACACCGCTGAAAATCTTGAAGCAGCTGCTGACGGCGAAAACTACGAGTGGACAGATATGTACGAAGAATTTGCAAAAACAGCTGAAGAAGAAGGCTTTACAGCACTTGCAAAGAAATTCAGAGCAGTTGCTGCTATTGAAAAGGCTCACGAAGAGAGATATCGTGCACTTCTTAAAAATGTTGAAACAGCTCAGGTTTTCGAGAAGAGCGAAGTTAAGGTTTGGGAATGCCGTAACTGTGGCCACCTTGTAATTGGTACTAAAGCTCCTGCAGCTTGCCCAGTTTGCGCTCATCCACAAAGCTTCTTTGAAGTTAGAGAAGAGAATTATTAATTCTTAAACACAAAAAATTAAGCACTCCGTTTGGAGTGCTTTTTTTATGTCTGTTATTATAAAGTTTGAGATTTTAATTTCTTCCTTAAAGCTGTTCTTTGGTATTTTACATTTGGGTAACCAATTACCATACAAGTAATTGGCTTGTGCCCTTTAGGAAGATTTAACATTTTGCGGATTTTCGGGTTTATTTTTGAACAAGCAATAAAAAATCCACTATAAAGAACACCAAGACCTAATGAATTTGCCATAATTTCCATGTATGCACTTGCAAGACTTGAATTAACTTCGTCAGAACCTGAAACAACAATTACAAGTGGTGCACCTTTGAAGAAAAATTTGTCGTCAATTACTGAATTTTTAAGTGTTTCTGAAAATGGCTTACCAGCATTAACTCCGAACTTAAAAATCTTTACACATTCTTTCTCAATTTCGTCTTGCTTTGAGCCTAAAATTGTAAACATAATGTTTTGCGAATTTCCACCAGTTGGGGCAACTCTGCCGGCTTCTAAAATCATATTAATTTTTTCTTGTTCAATTGGTGTTTCTTTGAACTGGCGAATTGTTCTTCTGCTTTTCATTGCAGAAAGAAGCTTTTTACTTTCAAATTCTTCCATTGATATAATTTTTTCTGAATCATCTTCGTAACCATTCATTTTAACTGCACCAGAAGGGCAAATAGAGAAGCAATGTCCACACTCAATGCAAGAAGTTTTAATATTTGCTTTTCCGTCTTTTATTTCAATGTTAAATGCTACACAGTCTTTTTGGCAAAGTCCACAACCAGTGCATTTTTCTTTATCAATTTCAATACAGATGTTTTTCATAAGGCTCTCCTTAACAAAATTTGTTATTTTGTTGATTATATCACAAATCAAAAGAAAATACTATACTTTAGAGTTGCAAAATATAAAAAATATTGGTAAAATAAAAAGGTTATAATTCTAAAATTTTAGGTTGGTGAAAATATGGAAGAAAAAAGAAGTTCATTTGGTGGCTCAATCGGATTTGTTTTAGCCGCAGCGGGTAGTGCCGTTGGACTTGGTAATATTTGGCGTTTCCCATACCTTGCAGCAAAAGACGGTGGCGGACTTTTTCTTGTAATTTATTTAGTATTAGCATTAACATTTGGCTTTTCGCTTTTAACTACTGATGTTGCAATTGGTAGAAAATCAAAACAAGGCCCACTAACAGCTTATGGCAAAATTAAAAAAGGTTGGGGACCACTCGGCGTTCTTGGGTGCCTTGTTCCTGCAATTATTTTGCCTTATTACTGTGCAATTGGTGGCTGGGTTGTAAAATATTTGTGGGTATTCTTAAAGGGCGACGGACTTGTAGCCGCAAATGACGGATATTTTACATCTTTTATTACCGGCGAAACACAGCCTCTAATTACAATGGCAATTTTCTTTTTTGCAGTTGCATTTATTATCTTCCTTGGCGTTAATAAAGGCATTGAAAGTATGTCAAAAGTAATTATGCCAATACTTATTTTACTCGTTATTGGTATTGCAATTTTTTCAATTACTCTTAAAGACAGCGAAAGTGGAAGAACTGGTCTTCAGGGACTTAAAGTTTTGTTTATTCCTAATGTTAAGAATATAACAGTAGGCAGTATTTTGAATACTCTTGTTGATGCAATGGGTCAGCTTTTTTATAGCCTTTCAGTTGCAATGGGTATTATGATAGCTTACGGTTCTTACGTTCACGATGATGCAAACCTTTCAAAATCAATCAACCAAATTGAAATTTTTGACACAGTTGTGGCAATGCTTGCCGGTGTTATGATTATTCCTGCTGTTTTCGCATTTATGGGCGAAGAGGGAATGGGTAGCAGTGGCCCTGGTCTTATGTTTATTTCTCTTCCTAAAGTTTTTGCCGCAATGGGTGGAATTGGCAGAGTAGTCGGAATTCTTTTCTTTGCAATGGTGCTTTTTGCCGCACTTACAAGCGCAATTTCAATTATGGAAGCGGTTGTTGCTTCTTTAATGGATGCTTTCAAAATGTCACGCCTTAAAGCAACAATTCTTGAGGGTGTAGTTGCACTCGTTGGTGCTGTTATCGTTTGCCTTGGCTACAATAAACTTTACTTTGAAATTAAACTTCCAAATGGAAGCGCTGCACAAATTCTTGATATAATGGACTACCTTAGCAATAACGTTTTAATGCCAATAGTAGCTATTGCAACTTGTATTCTTATTGGCTGGGTCGTTAAACCTAAAACTATTATTGACGAGGTTGAAAAAAGTGGCGACAAAATGGGACGAAAAGGGCTTTATGTTGTTATGATTAAGTTTATAGCACCGGTTCTTCTTTGCGTTCTTTTATTAAAAGCAGTTGGCATTTTGAATATTGGATAATATGATATATTACGGATTTTTAGTTTTACTTTTGGCGGGTCTTTGCCAAGGTAGTTTTGGACTTGGTTATAAAAAATATACACCATTTTCTTGGGCGGCATTTTGGGGTATTTATGACCTTATGTGCATTATAACCTCGGTGCTGTTTACATTCATTTTTGCACCGAAGTTTTTAATAGTCTTCTCGCAAAATGGATTAAATTACTTTGCTGTTCCACTTCTTTGTGGTGCTGCTTGGGGGCTTTCGGCAATTGGCTTTTCAAAGGGAATTGACAAAATTGGAATGTCACTCGTTTATGGTATTTCAATGGGCATTTCCACAATAGTTGGCTCGGTAACACCAATGCTTATTGGCGGTGCGGTTACATCGTCTGTTCTTTTCTGGGCAGGTCTTGTAATGACACTTTTGGGTGTTGTTATAGTAACTATTGCCGGTGTAATTCGTGATGGCAAAATGAAAAGCTCGAACCTTGGAATTGGGCTTTCGGTATTCTCGGGTGTTGGCTCTGGGTTTATGAATGTTGGTTTCGCTCATAGCGAAAGTCTTTCAAATGAACTAACTAAACTAGGCTATTCACAGCTCGGTGTATCTGCTGCAAAGTGGTTACCGGTTTTAGTTGGTGGATGTGTAGCAGGAATTATTTATTGCATATTTGAGGTTACATATAAAAAAGAATGGCATACAGTTTGTGAAAGCGGCAGTGTTATTCGTGCGGTTAAACTTTTCGGAGTTAGCATAATTTGGTATTTAGCCCTAATTCTTTACGGCTTCGCTTCATATCTTTTAGGGGATATGGGTAGTACAGTCGGCTGGATACTCTTTAACGCGTTGGCACTTATTATTTCAGTTCTTTGGGGACTTAAAACCGGTGAATGGAAAAACACTAAAAAGACTACTTTGTTTATAGGCTGTGCAGTTTTAATAATAGCGTGGCTTATGATAGCGTTTGTATAAATTTAGCAGGGTAATTTACCCTGCTTTTTCTTTGATTTATAATGTTCTACTTTAATTAGAGTGGAAAAATGTAGAGTTATATTGAATAATTTTTTGATGGTTGATATAATAAAGTCAACGAAAGGAGTGGGGCAAATGGAAAAGTACGATTTCGGTAATAGACTTTACGAATATCGCACCCAAAAAGGGCTCACACAAAAAGAACTCGGCAAGCTTTTGGGCGTTACTGATAAGGCTGTTTCAAAGTGGGAAACGGGCGAGTCAAAACCAAGACTTGACAAAATGAAACAAATAACCGAGCTTTTTGAAACAAGTATTGACGGAATGCTCGGCGAAGAATCGAATTCTAATGGCGAAGCCTTAAAGCCATATAAAACAATTTTTGACTTGAATTTAGAAAAGAAAAATAAGCAATATAAAGCTTCAAGAATTGTTACAGTTATTGTAGGTCTTTTAGCTATAATAGACTCGTGTTTAGGTGTGGTAATGAGCTTTGCAAATAGCGGAGTAACAATAGTTGACTTTGTTAATATGTTTGAAACAATTATTTTAACTCTGGGCGTATTTGCTATTTCATTAAACATAAAAAATAAGTTTGACGAAAATCCAGAAAAATATATTAAAGCAACTACTATAGTTAATTTTCTACTATTCACTATTGCAAGTATTTTGTTTTCAATAAATTATTATTTACTATATCGCTTTGCCGAGAACGCTGATTATGCTGAACCAATTGTTTTGGGTATAATTTGGGTAATTGTTCTTATAATATTTGTTATTACAATGATTTTCAAAAAGGGATATCAAGTTTTGGGCGGATTGATTTCTGGCTTTTCAATTGGAACTCTTTTTGCGTTTGAAACAAACTCTTCTCTTTTTGCTATCCCAATGATGATGGGCGTTCAAATGGCATTTTTGGCAGAAAAATATAATTGGCTTAAATTAGCAAACAAGGCAGAAATAGACTATAAATCCGAAGAGAAAAAACATACAAAGCTTGTAAAAGTACTAACAATACTAATTTCTATTTCATTGGTACTTTCGATATTAACCTCTTGGTTAGCACCATATATAACTTATATAAGTGCACTTAAAATTTCATTTCCTAACGGATATAATATTGAGCAACTTTCTTATGATTATAAAACAAAATTTGATGACGAAGACTGTCAAATTGGCACTTTGAAAAACCTTAAATATCGAGTGCCAAAGGGGTATGAAATCGTAGAAAAAACATATGATGATGAAGATAGTGTGTTTTATAAAGACGAAAATAATGTTGTTTCATTTTGTTATAATTCAAAGGAATATAATCAAGAATTCGATTTTGCAGCAGATAATATGGAGGGCATAGATGAAGCCAAAGAGGCAAAACTTAAATGTATCAAAGCAAAAATGAGAATGAACTTTGGCGTTTCATGGGATAATTTTTATGAATATGAATACTTAGATCATGTAGTGGATATAACTGATGTAAAGTTCTATGAAACAGAAAAAGCTATGGCAATGGTTCCAATTCTTTTTGTGAAAGCTGTAGCTATGCCGATGGGTGAACACAAATCAATGTATTTTGATGACGGAGATAAATGCGGCTTCATTGACTCTTATGATACAACTGATATCGGTGATAGTATAAAACGTGTTATGGTTAAGGCAACAGTTTGGAACTCTTATGACACGGGTGGTGAATTTTACGACATTACTTATATGAGCATAAATGGCGATAAAAATGCAATTTACACAATGTGCAAATTTATTAACTCGTTGGAATTTTAATAATAAAAAGGTAGGCTTTTTGCCTACCTTTTTTTGCTTTTTCTATTGCTTATTTGACAAGTAATATGATATAATACAATATGTATAGGAGTGTGAGAATATGGACACAGTTAGAATTATTGAAGTTAAGCAAAGTGTTTTTGCACATAATGATGCAGATGCGCAAAAGCTTCGTGCAGAGCTTAAAGAAAAGGGAGTTTTTCTTGTAAATCTTATGTCTGCACCGGGCTCTGGTAAAACAACTACACTTACAAAGCTTATTAACAACCTTAAAAGCGAAATGAGCATTGCCGTTATGGAGGCAGACATTGACTCTGACGTTGATGCTATTACAATAGCTGAAAAAACTGGTGTTAAATCTATTCAGCTTCATACTGGTGGTATGTGCCACCTTGATGCTGAAATGACAAGACAGGGTATTGAAGGACTTGGCACTGAGGGTGTTGACCTTGCAATTCTTGAAAATGTTGGCAACCTTGTTTGCCCAGCAGAGTTTGACACTGGCGCAGCTTTGAATATGATGATTTTATCTGTCCCTGAAGGACACGATAAACCTCTTAAATATCCGCTTATGTTCTCAGTTTGTGACCTTGTTATTATCAATAAAATTGATGTTATGGAATACTTCGATTTTGATTTAGACAAGTGCCGTGAATATGTTAAAATGAGAAATCCAAATGCAGAAATTATTCCAATCTGTGCAAAAACTGGCGAAGGCATTGAACAGGTTGCGAATTGGCTTAAAACAGCAATTAACAATTGGAAAAAGTAATTAAATCCCCAGAAAAATAAAGAATGGAGAAAGTGATATGGCAGAAAAATACGAACACAATTATTTGGTTGACCCTCCTCGTTCACACGACCAGGTTCCAAATGAAAAAATTGTAAAACTCGGTCTTAAAATTACAGACGTTCTTGACCACAAGCTCAAAGGCTTAAAGGTTGATGATGCTGAGTACTACGGCCTTGCTGAAATCGTAACAGATGAAATGGCAGACCTTGCCCTTGCAATGAAGTTAAGACAGCATTACACCTTTGACGAATTAAAAAAGCTTGACAATGGCGTACATAATGACGAAGACCTTCAAAAGCTTCTTGATGAAATGAGCTACATTGGTCTTCTTGAATATGACTATGGTTATCACTATGACCATAACGGTAGAACAGCACCACAGTCAGAAAGAAGATATATTCTTCCAATGTTTG
>JAZUGZ010000212.1:0-1761 GCA_045641425.1 Candidatus Fimenecus sp. | reverse complement strand
TACTAAGAAATCAATGTAAGCAGAAAATAAATGGAAGAACAAATTAAAGCAGCTGTTGCGAGCTTCGAAGCACTTGTTCGTGAACAGCTTGAAAGAAACGAAAAAATCAAAGCTACTAAAGAATTTACTGATTTTGATAGTCTTGACAAAATCGTAATTGGTATTTGTGGTGGCGACGGCATTGGCCCAATTATCACAAAAGAATCAGCAAGAGTTATTGAATTCTTGCTTGAAGATGATGTAAAGAGTGGCAGAATTGAATTTAAGTACATTGACGGTCTTACAATCGAAAATCGTGTTGCTGTAATGAAAGCTATTCCTGATGATGTTCTTGAAGAGCTTAAACAGTGCCATGTTATCCTTAAAGGACCTACAACAACTCCACAGGCTGGCGACCCATGGCCAAACATTGAAAGTGCAAACGTTGCTATGCGTAAAGCACTTGACCTTTTTGCTAATGTTCGACCAGTAAAAGTTCCTGAGCAAGGTATTGACTGGACTTTCTTCCGTGAGAATACAGAAGGTGCTTATGCAGTTGGCTCAAAGGGTGTTAATGTAACTGACGACCTTGCTATGGACTTCGTTGTTACAACAACTGAGGGTACAGAAAGAATTGCAAGACTTGCTTACGAATATGCAAAGAAAAATCATAAAGATAGAGTTTCAATCATCAATAAAGCAAATGTTATTAAAACAACTGACGGTAAATTCCTAAGACTTTGCAAGGCTATTGGTGAAGAGTACCCAGAAATCACAACTGATGAATGGTACATTGACATTACAACAGCAAAGCTTATTGATGAAAAGAGAAGAAAAGACTTTAAGGTATTTATTCTTCCTAACCTTTATGGCGATATTATTACTGACGAAGCTGCTGAATTCCAGGGCGGTGTTGGTACTGCTGGTAGCGCAAACTATGGTAAGCGCTACGCTATGTTTGAAGCTATTCACGGTTCTGCACCTCGTATGATTCGTGAAGGTCGTGGCGACTACGCTGACCCATGCTCAATGCTTCGTGCAACCGTAATGCTTCTTTCACACATCGGCAAACAAAAAGAAGCTGACAAGCTCGAAAGAGCTCTTGATATTTGTATGCTCGAAGAAAAGAAACTTACAATTACTGGTCGTCCAGATGGTGCAACTTGTGCTGAATTTGGCGACTATGTAATGGAAACAGTTAAAAAGATTTCTGACTGAGGTGGCATAAATGGGTAAAATTGAGGGAGTTTCAATTTCGGTAATTAAGCGTCTCCCCCGTTACTACAGATTTTTAGGTGAATTAAAAGAACAAGGAATTGTTCGTATTTCTTCAAAAGACCTTTCAGCTCGAATGGGTTTTACTGCATCACAAATTAGACAGGACCTTAACTGCTTTGGTGGGTTTGGTCAGCAAGGTTATGGATATAACATCGAAAGCCTTTATGAAGAAATCGGTAAGATTTTAGGTGTTGACAAAACACGAAATGCAATTCTTATTGGCGCGGGCAACCTTGGCAAAGCAGTTGCTCTTCACATGAGCTTTGAAGCGAGAGGTTTTAACCTTATAGGTGTGTTTGACAAAAACGCTGCTTTGTCAGGTCAAATGCTTCGTGGACTTCCAATTAGACATACAGATGGTATTTACGACTTTTGTAAAGATAATTCCCCTGTTGTTGCTGTACTTTGCATTCCAACTGATGCGGCTAAGGAATTAACACCAGAGCTTGTTAAACTTGGAATTAAAGGATTTTGGAATTTTAGTCATTAAAGTCGGAGGCCAAG
>JAZUGZ010000211.1:0-2831 GCA_045641425.1 Candidatus Fimenecus sp. | reverse complement strand
AAGAGCAGTTTCCATAGCAGTTATATTAGTAGTGTCAATTTGAAGTGGTAAATCAAGAATTGCTTGAAGCTCGAATGTAACTTTTTTAAGCATTTCTACTTCGTCAATTTCAGGAAGACCAACGTTAACATCGAGTATGTGAACGCCCTTTTCTTCTTGCTTGATTCCCTCGTTAAGAATGTATCCAATATCATTATTTCTAAGTGCTTCCTTAAAAAGCTTTTTACCAGTTGGGTTAATTCTCTCGCCAATTAAAATAGGGGAGTCAGAAAATTCTACCGAGTGGGTGTAAGATGAAACTAAAGTCTTGTTTTTATTTGTAATTTCTTTTGGTGTTATGTTTTTAGTCTTTTCTACTGTGGCTTTAATGTAGTCGGGAGTTGTGCCACAGCAACCACCCATAATGCGAATACCATTTTCGGCATATTCTCGCATGGTGTTCGAAAAATCTTCAGGTAAAACATCGTAATAGGTAACTCCGTCTTTTTCTTTAGGGAGCCCTGCATTAGGCTTTAAGAGAACTGGAACTGAAGCGTATTCTAAATATTCTTCAACAACTTTTTTTAGGTCCTTAGGGCCCAGTGAACAGTTAGCACCAATTGCGTCAGCGCCCATACCCTCAAGCATTGCTACCATTGCCGAAGGTGTAGCACCAGTCATAAGTGTACCGTCCTCGCCATAAGCGTTAGAAACAAAAACTGGTAAATCGCAGTTTTCCTTAACACCTAAAAGCGCCGCTTTAGTGTCAAGTGAGTCGTTCATAGTTTCGATTATAACTAAATCGACTCCGTACTTTGCACCAATTCTTGCGGTGTTTCCGTAAATTTCAACGGCTTTGTCGAAATCAAAATCGCCATAAGGCTTTAAAAGTTTACCAATAGGGCCAATGTCAAGTGCTACGAATTTTTGAGCTTTCGATGTGCTTTCATCTCTCGCTTTTTTAGCATTTTCAATAGCACATTTAATTATTTCTTCAAGTTCTTGCGCTTGAAATTTTAACGAGTTTGCACCAAATGTGTTAGTACAAATAATGTTAGTGCCTGCATCAAAATAGGACTTTTGAATTTCTACAATAACTTCAGGGTGGCTAATGTTCCATCGCTCTGGGAGTTCCCCTGGCAAAAGTCCACTTTTTTGCAAAAGTGTGCCCATTCCACCGTCTAAATATGTTAAGTTGTTTTTTACATATTCGAGTACATTCATTTTAAGTCCTCTTTCTAAATTCGCAATCTATTTTGCCACAAGTTTTGCACTTGTCTGTGTCTTTTGCTTCTGTTTCGCAAAGGCCAAAAATCGCAGTAACCGACTTTGACGGCGACATTAAAAGTGAAGAACCAAGGGAAACTCCAATTTGCCTTAAAGTATCAAGTAATGCAATAAAATCCTTTTGTGTTTCAAGGGGTAAATCGCCATATCCCGGCGAAAATCTTTTAGTAACAAAGCTTTTTTCTTTTGCTTTTATTTCATTTTGAAATGTGTCGCAAAGGGCCTCAACTCTCTCCGCCCCAAGCGCATTTGCAAGTGTCATTTTAAGTGGGGAAATAGCCCCAACTTTTTTAATGTACCTGTCAATTTCTGTGCCAATAGTAGCCGAGAAAATAATACACTCCCTAGAGTCACAAAGTAGCTTTTTTATTCCCTTTGACACATCTAAAAATTTAAGACTTTCGTCATTTTTGTTGAGTTTCCTAAAGCAAACTTTGTATGTAAAAAGGCCCTTTGTTTCGTCTAAAACCTCGTTTAATACAGATTTTAACTCGTCTGTAATTTCATCTGTCTTTCCAAAGTAACCCGAGTAACGCCAAACCTCATTTGTGTTTACCGAAGGGATTTCTTCACTATTAAATTTTCTAACAAAAATAGTGTTTTCACTCATTGTTTACTCCGAAAAACTGTTACCTAAAATGTTTGAAAGATTAGTACTAATTCCCTTTGCAATGTCAGGCTTGTTCATAGAGTACACATGAACATTAGTAATTCCGTTTGCATAAAGGTCAATTATTTGGTCAGTAGCATAGGCAATTCCTGCTTGCTTCATACTGTCAGGGGAAGAGCCGAATTTGTCAACCATAGCCTTAAAGCGCTGTGGCATAAATGCACCTGAAAGCTTAATTGCTCTTTCAACTTGGTTAGCATTTGTAATCGGCATAATGCCCGGAAGAACTGGAACGAGAATACCAGCTTCACGAATTTTATAAAGGAAGTTAAAGAAAAGGTTGTTGTCAAATACCATTTGAGTAGTTAAAAAGTCAGCTCCGGCATCTACCTTTTCCTTTAAGTATTTAATATCTTCTTTTTGACTTTTGCTTTCAGGGTGAACCTCTGGGTAGCAAGCAGCACCAATGCAAAAATCTCCACTTTCTTTAAGCTCACGAATTAAATCTATTGCGTGTGTATAGTCCCATTTGCTTCTGTCAGAATTTTCGAGCTCTGGTGTAAGGTCCCCACGAAGTGCCATTATGTTAGTAATTCCAGCCTTTTTTAAGCCCTCAATTCTAGTTCTTACAAGTGCCTTGTCTGAAGAAACACAAGTTAAGTGTGCGAGCATTGGAACGCCGAATTTTTCTTCAATATTTTTAGCTATTGAAAGGGTGTATTCACTCGTACCCCCACCAGCTCCATAGGTTACACTCATAAATGAAGGGGAAAGAGCGGCAATCTCTTCCGTAGCTAATTTCACACTTTCAAAAGATGTTTCCTTTTTAGGTGGAAAAACCTCAAATGAAAGCTTCATTTTATCATTATTTAATATGTCAATGATTTTCAAAACTAAAGCACTTCCCTTTTGGCATTTATTAACTAAATATTATAACACAATACTTATTCGTATT
>JAZUGZ010000210.1:0-3902 GCA_045641425.1 Candidatus Fimenecus sp. | reverse complement strand
GATTTTAAGTGGAACATTATGAGCTTCTGCATAGTCAATTTCTTCATCACGAGATTTAATATCCCACTCACGCCAAGGAGCGATAATTGGCATATTTGGAGCAAAGCCCTTAATTGTAAGCTCGAAACGAACTTGGTCGTTACCCTTACCAGTACAGCCGTGGCAAATTGCATCTGCACCCTCTTCGATAGCAATTTCAGCAAGTCTTTTTGCAATGAAAGGACGAGCGAAAGCAGTACCGAGAAGATAATCTTCATATTTAGCGTCTGCCATTACACATGGGAAAACGCACTCTGTAAGCATTTCTTCTGTTAAGTCTTCAACGTAGAGCTTTGAAGCACCAGTCTTAAGAGCTTTTTCTTCAAGACCTTCAAGCTCGTCTGCCTGACCAACATTACCAGAAACTGCAACAACTTCACAGTTGTTATAATTCTCTTTAAGCCAAGGAATGATGATTGATGTATCAAGTCCGCCTGAGTAAGCTAAAACTACCTTTTTAATGTTTTCTTTATTCATTTCGATATACCTCCGAAAAATTAACTGTGAATAGTATAAACTCAAAGGAATAAAAAGTCAATAGAATTTTATGTTTTATTCGTAATTTTTGTTATTTTCTTGCATTTTTATGAATATTTTGGTTGTTTTATGCAATAATTTGTGTATATTTTTACATAAAAGTAGCCGACAGTGTATATTTTCACTATCGGCTAACATTTTTTATTTATTTTTTAGACTTAATTTGAGCCTTTACAATGTGGAAAACTGCTCTTGAACCAAGAGTAATATATTTACCAAGATTACCAGCAAGGCCAGAAGCAATTGGGTTTTTGAGTTTTTTCTCGTCAACATCTTCTGCCTCAGCTTTATGCGGAACTGCATTATCAAGGTAGTATTCGCCTAAAACTGAACCCTCTGGGCAAGAAACAACTGCACCATCAGAGAAAGCGATAATATCTTTAAGAGTCTTACCAGTTGGCTCGTCGCCTTCAAATCCGAAAAGACCGAGCATTGCACATTCGTGAGCGCCATTATAAGCAGGAGCAATTGATTTACCCTGTGGGGTAACATAGACATAAGTTTCAAGGATTTCGCCCTTTGCTCTGCTCCAATGGTGGCGTTGCTTACCATAGTAAGTACCGAATGGGTTCATTTGTACTGTGCCATTTTCAAGAAGTCTCATTGGGCAATGTGCCATTGAGCCGAGCACCTGACGAGCATTAGCAACCGCAAGACCAGTTTCGCCGTCTGTAAGAGCTATTAAGCCTGCTGACAAATGATGGTTAAATGAAGCGAGTTTTTTATTCATTGGGTCGCACTCTGGGAAGCTTTGAGTTCTATAAGATGAAATATCGCCCATAAAGTTACGCTTAACAACTGATTTGTCGCCAGGAAGTTCAGGTGTTAACTGGAATGGAACTGCTTCAGTCCACTTCATATCAGAGAATCTGCCAAGTGATGAGTTTTCAGTTGAGATTGAGTCAAGCTCAGGAGTATAAGGATATTTAACATCTGTACGAACAAAAATACCTCTTGAATAGTCGGTAGAAATAAAGTCAAATGTAAATTCGCCTTTTTCTTTTTCATTTGGCAAGTGGATTTCGCCCTTTGCACGAACACCCTTACCATTACCGCCGAGTTCTAAGCCTTCGCAAGAAATATTCTCGAATTCGTAAGCCTTACCGTCATAAGTAATAAAGCTCTTTAAGAAGTCAACTCCGCCGAGTTCTTTTTTATTATAAATAACCTTATAAAGCTTACCATATTTTGAGAATTTAAGAGTCATACTCTTACCGTGAAGCTCTAAATCGCCAATATTTGATGCCTTTTTAGGCTCTACGATTTTAGCATCAACAGAGTATTTTTCTTTAATTTCGTCAAAACGCATCATAACGAAAACTGAAGATAAATCGTCTGCAGTTGGAATTACGGTATAGTATTTAAGACCTGCACCGGTAATCTGGATTTGAGAAGCAGATGTAATTTTTTCGTTAACTGACATTTGAACACATTGTAAATCTGTGTTTGTAATGTTGTTAACTGTAATCTTCTTATATTTTTTAAGTGCTTCTTTTTCAGCATTTATTACTGCATCTGCAAGTTCATTTGCTGTTTCTTCACGGCGAATGTTAAGAACTGGAGTTGCAAGTCCGAAGTGAGTAGTAGAAAGAAGCAATACTCTATCACGGAATGATGCTGACTTTCTATCGTCCTTTGAGTTAGCCTTTGCCATTGCACGAGAACGGTCAACTGCAGTCCAAATTTTGCGGTTATATGGCTTTTCAGACCAAGAAGCGTAACCAGTAAAGTTACCGTCTGCTGTATCTTGAGTAAAGTCAATATTGCCAACTGGCTCGTGAGATTTAATATAGTTACCTGGTGTATCAAAAACAACGAAAGGAAGGTCTGCAATTTCTTTTACAAGACCACCAATGCCGTCTGTATTAGCAATTTTACTGCCAACTACTGGCAAATTCATTGACTCCCAGAAAATTGCATCAGCATCCATATTAACAAAGAGCAATAAATCTCTATTGATTTCCCCTGACTCCTGCTTTGCATGTAATTCTTTAACCCAAGCACGAAGGCAACCTGCATCGCAAATATCAGAGTTATTGTATGTAGGGATGATAGTCATACTATCGTTTTTATAAGTGTATGTAAGTGGGTTAAAAGCGAGTTCATCAGGAAGAACCGGAATAACTGTACGGAATGCATCAAAAGGAACACAAGAATAGTAAAGGCAAAGAGCCTTAACACCGAGTTTATTATAAACTGGAACTTGTGAAGGAGTAAACATAACCTCTTGTGGACGAACAAGCATTTCGTATTTACCGAAAATATCTTTAAGACCAGAGCCTTCTTTATTAGTTACGCCTAAGTTAATTGATGCTTCAAGCTCTTCTTCAGTCATTGGAGCTAATGCACCATTTGAGTAGCCCATTAAAATTTGCTCGTCATCATTTTCGTTTACTCTTTTTTTCATTCTTTCAATAATGTCAGGAGCATACTCTGGCAAAATCTTTTGAAGAGAAAAGAAGTTTTCACAGTCCCAAGTACCCTTTGCAGGAATACCCTGCGCATTTAATTCGTCAAGTCTATCGAGAATATGACGAATAATACGAATATCAGAGCCAAAACCTAAATTATCATTAGAATCGCCTCTGTAAGAGTGATAGCAGTTTACGTGAAAACCGAAAGCAACATGAACATTATACATTGATTAGTCCTCCGCACGTTTCTTATCAAGTTCTGCGTGTAATTCTTCAAGCTTTTTCTTTGAAAGTTTGTAGCAGAATGCCATTACTACGAACATAACTAAAAGAACTACTGCTGGAATAAGTGTTGTTACATCGTAAAGCTTATTAAGAACTTCTGCACTTTGACCTGCATCTACATTTTGAGTGTTGTAACCAATTAAAGCAAGTAATGCTGAAGAACCAGCACCAGCGAGTGTTTGACCAAGTTTTCTTGTGAATGAGAAGAAAGCATAGCTTGTGCCCTCTTCTCTTCTTCCTGAAAGAAGCTCTTGATAGTCAATAACATCCATAACAAGTGCCCAAACTTCAAGAACTAAGAATGTTTGACCAGCGCCGCTGAAGAATGTAAGAACAAGGAAAGGATATGGATTTGTTGCAAATGGTGTGAACTTAAGTAAGAACATTAAAATGTTTATTACTGCTGCAAAGCCAAGACCAACTGCACAAATTTCTTTTTTACCAAATTTACGGATAAGTTTACCCATAAATGGAAGGAAAATTGCCATTGGAAGATAAGTAAACACTGTTACGAACATATAAAGTCCTGGTTTACCATAATAGTTTTTAAGAAGATAGTTGTAGTTTGTTTGTGTGTACATTTGGAATGCAATAAGAAGCATTGAAACAACACAAAGAGCAATAAAT
>JAZUGZ010000209.1:0-6050 GCA_045641425.1 Candidatus Fimenecus sp. | reverse complement strand
CGCTTGCATCACTTTGCTCTGAATTTTGTGAATCCGCTTGAGCTTCATTTCTATTCATCATTGCACCAGGCCAAAAACCATTGCCACCAAATCTATTATCAAATGAATTATTAGCCGAAGAATTATCAACAGTAATTTCATTTGAGGTTTCACCTATTTTTAGGGTTACTGTTTCTCCAACAGATATTTCTGGCGAACTTACAAGTATGGATGTAAATGAGCAAGGAATATTTTTGCTAATAATCGTTTTACCTTCTTGGTCTAATATACATACTGTTTCACTTTCATTACCAGAAACATTTTGCATAATAAAGCCTTGAGTAGAATTTTCGCTTACACCTTCTGTCATTTGACTTGAACCACAGGCAACTATTGTGCCACCCGAAATAGTAAATGTGCCATTATTTTCACTACCATAGTCAATTGCATTATTTGTGCCATTACCATTAAGGCTTATGAATACATTACCACCGGTTATATTGATGTCTTTATTAGAATCAAGGCCGTCAGCATCTCTACCATTTTTATTTATTATTGTTATATCTCCGCCACTAATGGTTATTAGTGAATTTGTAGAACAAGCATTGATGCCATCATCACTAGGTGTAATGTATATTGTACCGCCAGCTATTGTAACATCAGTAGCTTCAATTCCTTCATAACAATCGGTAATATTTATGTCGCCTGACTCTATATAAAAAATTGAGTTTTCTTCATCATTTGCTGCGTGAAATCCATCATCCCCAGCAGATATATTAAATTCAGTATCACAAACCTTTATTGCGTCGTGGGCATGAATTGCATCCTTTTTAGCAGTGATATCTATGTTACCACCGGTAAATACAAGGCTATCGTTACAAACAATTCCGTGTAATGTGTTGGAAGCTATTGTAAGATTACCATTACCGTTTATTGTTAAGTCGTCGCAAGCATAAATTGCACCATCAATGGTAGCCTCTTCATCGTCATTTTCATAAGTCAAAGAATTATTTGAATTATCTTTAAGGGTTAAAAAAACTTTACCTGCATTGCTGATATATATCGGTGCATTTGAGTTTGATGTGATATTTACACCATCAAACATTAACCAAATTTTATCATTGCCATCGGCTTCTATTTGAATGGAGCCATTTAGTGTTCCAGATATTACATATTTGCCTTGGCAAGCTATAGTTAAAGTATTATCATTAAAATATGCACCATTACCCACAATAGTTGTGGAAGAATCATTTAGAGTAATATTTGTTGCCTCGCTTGTATCCCAACAAGCATTAAGGTCGTTTGTTGTAAACATACTTGAGGTGTTTTCATCTTCTTCACTATGGATAACCTTTATACCTAATTTTTCGCCAAACATAAAAAGGATTGTAACAACAAGTGTTATGACTATAACAGCAATACAGATTTTATCAATATGTTTGCTTTTAAGCATTTGCTATCTCTCCTTAGCCCATATAATCGCCATTATAGCTTACAAGGGCTGCACTACTAATACCATTCATTGCTGAAAGTGTATTTACAAAATCGGTGTTTGTATCTTTAAGGCAAACCTCCATATTCACCTCAACAAGGCCATTTTGTGCTGACTTTGATTTTACAACGCACTTTTCAACCTGTGCATTGATGTATTTCATAGCTTCTTCTTCGCTTTCGTGATTATCGCAAGATAAAACCATAATATATGGATTTTTGTGTGACTTTCTGTTTACAAAAACTAAAAGAATAACGCCAATAATAACGCTGCCAATTACGGCAAGTGGAATCATTCCTGCGGCAAGAATAATACCTGCTGCGATTGACCAGAAAAGGAATGCAATATCCAAAGGTTCTTTAATTGCAGTACGAAATCTGACAATGGACAACGCGCCAACCATACCAAGTGATAAAACAACATTTGAAGTTACTGCCAAAATTACTTGTGAAGTAATCATTGTAAGAGCGATTAAAGTTACGCCAAACGAAGACGAAAACATTACGCCTTTATAAGTCTTTTTGTAAACGAAGAAAATTAGTACGCCTATACCAAAGGCGAGGATAAGAGTTAGCGCTATATCAAGTGCACTAACTGCGGTAACATTTTCTAAAAAGCTTGATTTAAAAATATCACTAAATGTCATAATAAAAAACTCCTTTACTAACCGTATATACGGCATCTTTCATATTTTGAGAATGCAGAAGCTCTACGCCCTGGTATAGTTACTACATCTTTAATTATTGTGGGAAGAAACTCATCCCATTTTACTTCGAGAATATATATTGGATCGCCAGCTGGTAACATTACAGTTTCAGGATTTAGAAAATCTGTTCTAAAATCCCCTGTGCGAATGTTATAGTCCAGTGTTACGCGGACATTACCTGGCTTATAAACAAAGGCTTCTCGTGTGTATGCCACTATTGTTTTAGGCTTAAGCCCTTGATATTTCATTTTGGCATATAGTTCAACTAATAATAGTCTGTCGTCATCTTTCATCCAGACTATATTACCGTCAATAATATTTTGCGTTTCTTCTGCGGTAATTTTTGTGCTAACCTTATTACAAAGTCCGCCAATTTTGCTTTTCTTTTCAAGGGTAATATAGGATAAATCATCATTATAAAACCTAATACGAAACTTTTCTCTTTCGTTCACACCATCCTGTTTTTCTTTAAGTGCTTTATCAGTAGGGCTGTCAAAATAGAGTGTCTTTATTCTATATAAACCATCTATGGAATGCGAATCCTTTGTCATCACTGCATTTAAACGAGTTCTTAAGACTAACATATCTAGGTAATTTATCTCATGCTTCCACTCATGTCTAAATTTCATATTTATCACTTCCTTTCCTAATCTATATTCACATTATAAAAATCAAACTTAAATTGTACTTAAAAATTATTTAGGTTTTCAAAAATTTTCTTTTGCGAATACCCAAGGTGTTTTTATCTTTAATGTATTGTAAAACGCTAACTTAAAATACAATTAAAAAAGATGAAGAAAATAAATTTCTTCATCTTAATTATTAAAAATATTAAATTGGTAACTCTACCGTTATACAAAAATCATTTCCGCTTTTCGTATAAGCTTTTATTTCGCCTTTGTGTGCCTCGGTTATAGCTTTTGCAATAGAAAGTCCTATTCCATGACCACCCGTAAGCGAATTTCTTGAGGCTTCCATTCTATAAAAGCGGTCAAATATATGTTCCAGATCATCCGAAATCACCTTTTCTTTAGTAGTGTTAAACACTGACAGCGAAATTGACTTTTTATTCTCAATTAAATCAACTGTAATTATCCCACCATTTGGTGAATACTTTAATGCATTGTCCATAAGTATTGAAACAAGTTGACGAATTGCGTTTGGTAAGCCAACATATGATATGTTATTTTTAATATGATTTGTAATTGTTATTTTTTTAGAATCAGCTAAAGCACTAAATGAGTTTACAGTTTCAAAAACTGTGTCCGATATTGGCATTTCTATTTTCTGTAATGTGTGTTCCGCTTCTTCTATTTTTGAAAGATAAACAAGATTATTAGTAAGTTCAGTAAGCTTTTGGGTTTGATTACGAATTTCGTCCAATTCCTCACTAGTTTCATCAGAATAAAGCAAATCAACATTTGCATTTATTATGGTCAATGGTGTTTTTATTTCGTGCCCTGCGTCAGATATAAAGCGTTTTTGTTTTTCGTATGCCGTTTCTATTGGTTTAACGATTTTACCTGATACAAGCAAAAATATAACAAATACAATAATGCAACCTAAAAAGCCAACTCCTATACTTGTCCATAAAAATGTATTAAATGAGTCCAATTTTCTACCACAGTCTAGGAAAAGAATTTTTGTACCCATATTGCTTGTTTGCTTCAAATATCTAAATTGATCAATAAAACCACGAGTGTTGTTTTCACGCATTGCTGTATCTATGTACTCTTGTGCAGATATGCTGTCAACGGAAATAATTCTTGATAAATCTGACTCTTGAACCTCGCCGTTGCTATTCAATATGACAACAAAATATCTTGCTTCATAAGGCACCTCAGGAGACATTCGGCGTGGAATAAAATCATTATTTTCAAAAAACTTTTCTGGTGGCAAAGTTTTCTCCTCGTGCATTATATTTGACTTCATCAATATATCAAGAGTTGTGTCACACTCTCTAACAACAGAAATATAGTTTACGAAATTCATTATAGACAAAAGAATGCTCATTAACAAAAACATTGAAACAGTTGCAAGAACAATAAACTTCTTCTTTAATTTACTTATCATCACAATCCTCCAAAGAATACCCAGCATTTCGTGATGCCTTTATTTGAATATTAGCATGAAGAGCAGTAAGCTTTTTTCTTAAATAAGAAATATATACCCATACTACATTTATTTCTGCTTCACTATCATAACCCCATACCTTTTCCATAAATCGTTCGGTTGAAATGATACAATGTGGATTTGACAAAAAGTATTCCATCATTTGAAATTCTTTGTTTGCTAAACGAAAACCACCAAATGGTGACGACAATTCAAATGTTGCTCTATCAAGCGTTATATTACCAACTGTAATTTTTGTATCTACTTCACTTTTAGTTCTGGTCATTGCTCTAATTCTTGCTAATAATTCTCTAGTGTCAAACGGTTTAGGTAAATAATCATTTGCACCACTATCAAGACCCAAAACTCTATCTTCAATCTCTGATTTAGCAGTAAGCATAAGCACTGGGATTTGATTACCAGATTTACGAATAGATTTCAATGCTGTTATTCCGTCCATTTTAGGCATCATAACATCAAGTATTAGAAGGTCATAACCTCCACTCTCTAAATACATAAGAGCTTCTTCACCATCAAACACTGCATCAGCCGAATAATTGTTTTTTTCTAATAGTTTGATTATAGCCTTTGAAAGGGCAATCTCATCCTCTGCCAATAGTATTTTCAAATTAACTCACTCCTCACTCATTTATTATAGAATAAGATATTAAACTTAAATTAAGTTAAAATTTATAAATAAAGTATAACATAATTATTGCTAAAATCAACTTTATCAGTATAGACAATGGGGAACTTGTGCAATTATTTCTCTGTTACAAATAGCTACCTTTATGTGTCCTTTTAACGCTGTTGTTAATTATTAAAATCATGCTAATATTTTTTTCGAATAAACCCTTGAAAATTGGGGAACATTTTGATTATTCTTTGTTTATGTGAAGAATTTGCTAACCCTCAAAACACCACTTTTAATAAAGATTTTGTGAAACCAAAAGTACCATAAAGATCGGCAAAAGTGGGGTTCAAAACGCTCTACAATCGTTTTTAACTATCCCAGCCTTGCTACACCCTTACGAGAGAATGATCTCTCCACACTGGGCGAAACTGTCTTTTCAAAAAAGCTATGGTATTACTATTGTTTTTATGCTAAAATGAATTTATTAAAGATTTATGTAGGAGGTGTAGTATGCAAAGCGAAAAAGTTTTTAGAAAAGAAAATCTATTTAGCATTTTATTTTTCTTGCTTGGTTTGATTTTGAATCAGCCTGTCATAAATATTGAATTTATGAAAAGTGTTCGTGCTATTGCTGTTACTATATCTCTGATTATCGCTTTATCAATATGGGCAGTTTCTGCTATTAGTAGATGTGGTGGTAAACAATTAACAAGGCTATTGGCTTCTGAATATTCTATGATGCTATTTCTTCTAATAATTCGTTGTGTAAAATACGAAACAGTTAATTATGATTTTGCATTATATTTATGGTATCTTTCTTATGTACCTATGATATTCATTCCACTTTTAGCTTTTCTTTCAACTATTACTATTGATAATGGTGCAAAGCTAAAGAAACAATATTTTCTATTATTTATCCCTGCAATTATTTTTTCATTAGGTGTACTTGGTAACAATTACAATAGCTTTGCATTTGATTTTGAAGGCAAAGTTCCAAGTGTTAATAACAGCTATAGCCATAATTTTTTGTATTATATTATAATTGCTTGGATGCTAATATTTCTTGTAGGTACAATTATAAATGGCTTTAGGAAATCGCACCTTAACACAGCTGGTACTGGTAGAAA
>JAZUGZ010000208.1:0-8819 GCA_045641425.1 Candidatus Fimenecus sp. | reverse complement strand
TTATAAATGGCGACAAAAACCTTAGTGAATCAATTAAATATTTTGAAAAGTTCAATCTTTTCCTTTTAATTACAAGTCAGGGTATTGCAGATTCTGCTGAGCTTTTATCATCAGACAGCATGGCAGAAATTATTGATGCTGTTAAAAATGAATTTGACTATATCATTATTGATACCCCTCCAGGAGGCGTTGTTGCTGATGCTTCAATTATTGCACCTTATGCAGACGCTTGCATTATGGTAGTTCGTAACGACCACGCTCCTGCAAGAAGAGTTAAGAAAGCTATGGACGACATTAAGGGCACTGGTACAGAGGTTCTTGGTTGTATCTTTAACGATGCTGAACAGACATCAACTGGCCTTGCAAAGCGTCATCGTGGCCGAAAGGGTTATGGCTACGGTTATGGCAAGGGTTACGGCTATGGCTATGGTAAGGGTTATGGCTACGGCTATGGTTATGGATATGGCTATGGTCCAAGTGATGAAAAGCATAAGAGCCGTAAACACCGTGGAAGCTCAGAAGCTTCAAATGTTGAAAACGAAGACTCTGCTGAATAATTAAATTAAACTATATGCACCGCTAACGATTAAATGTTGGCGGTGTTTTTTGTTTGTAGATTTCAATTTTGGGTTAAACATCAATATTAAAATTTAGAAAAATATATGAAAAAATAAGAAATATATAGAAAATCGAAGAAATATGCTTGTTTTATTGTAAAATCGGCTTAAATTGTCGCAAAACTATATTTGAAGTTCACGCGAACTCGTGATATAATCAAGCCATAGTCAAGAGAGGAGATGTTCGCATGGTAGAAAATATGCCAGGTACAGCGTTAAAATTTAATAAGGCGGTTGATGATTGCTATTCAGTAATTGCACCGTTATTTGCAGTAACAAAGGGTTTAACTCTTTCACAGGTTTGCGATTTAACAGGGCTTGAAAGTTCAACAATTCAAAACTGGGTAAAAAGAGGTTGGGTTAAAAGCCCTGAAAATAAAAAGTATGGCGAGGCACAGGTAATTAGAATAATTTTAATTAACACAATGCGCTCGTCAATGGAGCTTCAGCAAATTACATATTTGCTTGAATACATTAACGGTAAGGTTGACGACACGTCAGACGATATATTAAGTGACTCAGAGCTTTACAATGTGCTTTGCAGAATTGTTTATAAATCTGAGAACATTTCTTCTACTGATACAGTAGCACTTGACAACTTGATTTCGGGTTCACTTGGTGGCGTACATCTTAAAGATGAGAAATCAAAAGAAAAATTAGTGCTGGCGCTAAGGGCAATGGCACTTGCAATTATCTCGGGCAGAATGAGAGAATTAGCGCTCACAGCATATAATAATCTTTTAGGAGAATAAATATGAAAGACATTTACATAACACTTGAGCCTTATGAAGCGATTTCTATTATAGATAGTACTATGCAGGGCAAAATTAGTGGTCAAAAAATTGACCAATATATTACAACCAATGGTAGTAATACTGTTGCGGTGTTAATTTACGAGCAATATTATGCACGAGTTGAAAATAGGCTTACACTTACAGCTATTATTGACAAAGTGAATGAAAAAACTCATGTAAGGCTTATTTCAACCGGTGGCGGTAAAAATATGTTATTTAAGTTTGACTGGGGTGCTTCGCAATCTATGGAAAATTCAATAGAAAAAGCACTTTCACAATATAAAATAATTTAGGGAGGGAAATTATGGAATATTTAGCAGAAAATCTTTGGGCAGCTTGGCTCGTGGTTGGACTATTCTTTTTAGTTCTTGAGCTATGCACAACGGCACTTATTTCAATTTGGTTTGTGCCAGCGGCAGCCATAACAAGTGTGCTTTCGCTTGTTATTCCAAAAATCGCTTGGCAAATTGTAATCTTTGTAATTTTGAGCGGTGTGTTTATGATACTGTTCAGAAAGCTTTACAAAAACAAGATTAAAAAGCCCACCGATGAAGTAAAGGCTGAAACAAAAATGATTGGCAAAACTGCCGTAACGGTTGAAGATACCGACAAAAACGGTGGCAGAGTCAAGCTTGGCGATGTTTATTGGCGTGCTGTTACAAAAGACGGAACTACAATAGACAAAGGAACAATGGTTATAATAACAGATGTAGAAGACACTACATTAGTTATAGAAAAACAAAACTAATTTTAATTAAAAAGGAGAAATTATTATGCCATTCTTTTTTGGTACACTCGCACTCATTATTTTCGCAGTTATTATTGCAAACGTTAGAATCGTTCCACAGGCAAACGCATTCGTAATTGAAAGACTTGGTTCTTACCACACCACTTGGGAAAACGGACTTCATGTTAAAATCCCAGTAATTGACAGAATCGCAAAAAAAGTTAGCCTTAAGGAAGCTGTTGTTGACTTCCCACCACAGCCAGTTATTACTAAAGATAACGTTACAATGCAAATTGACACAGTTGTGTTCTATCGTATTGTAAATCCTAAGCTTTACACATACGGCGTTGAAAGACCAATGATGGCTATTGAAAACCTTACAGCAACAACACTTCGTAACATCATCGGCGAAATGGAGCTTGACTCAACACTTACATCACGTGATGTTATTAACTCAAAAATCACTGAAATCCTTGACGTTGCAACAGACGCTTGGGGTATTAAAATTAACCGTGTTGAGCTTAAGAACATTATGCCACCAAAAGAAATTCAGGATTCAATGGAAAAGCAGATGAAGGCTGAGCGTGAAAGACGTGAAAAAATCCTTCAGGCTGAAGGCGAAAAGAAATCTGCAATCCTTGTTGCAGAAGGCGAAAAGGAATCAGCAATTCTTCGTGCTGACGCTGTTAAAGAGTCAAAGATTCGTACAGCAGAAGGCGAAGCAGAAGCTATCCTTAAAATTCAGGAAGCAACAGCAAAGGGTATTCAGATGATTAACGAGGCAAACCCAAGCGGTGCCGTAATTAACATTAAAGCTCTTGAAGCTTTTGAAAAGGTTGCTGACGGCAAAGCTACAAAGATTATTATTCCATCTGAAATTCAGGGTCTTGCAGGCCTTGCAACAGGCATTATTGAAACCGCAAAAGGGGATAAATAATTTATAATGCATAATTCATAATTCTGAATTATAGAAAAAATAATAAGTAGGGGCGGGTTTCTACGCCCGCCCTGAAAATTCTAAACAAATTTCAATTTATAAAAATGTTACCCGTTTTGGGTGGTGTTTTTATGGAATGAAAATGGGGGAGAATTATGTGGAAGTTAGAGTGGAAGCTTGACAAAATGATGAAATGGATATTTTATCCAATATGGTATTTGCTTATTATTGGTACATATTTGGCTATTTATGGTTTTGTTAATGAATACAACAAACCATTTGCCATTGTTGATGCGATTTTATTGGCCATTGCGGTAGTTTTAATTATTATTTACACCTTTGTTGAGGGTAAGGAGTACTTAAAATACATTGCATTGGCACTTGCTGTTACCTCCTTTATAATTCACGGAGCGTTTCTACTTCTCTTTACACAAAATTACAGTGAACCATACAATTACGTTGGCCGTGCAAGACCAATTAGATCAGAATTTGCAAAACAGGTTGTAACAGATATTCGTAAAGAGTATTCAGCGGAAAAGCTATTTAATTTTGATATAAAGTCAAATGGAAATGACGAAGAAAATTACAGTGCAGACGTTACAGTGTTCTTTAGGGGAACAGACATTAACGGAAGTTACCGTACTGATTATAGCAATAACGATAATTATATTGTAGTCCAAACAGAGTACAGATATCTTGACAATATTGTGAAAGACCGTTACAAAGAAAGCACCGCAAAATATTTAAAAAATTATTATATTAAAGATAAATATTATTACGAGTATGACTCAAATAGTTTTTATGAGTCAACTTTTGATAATCAAGATGATGAATACCAATATGACAACAGAAAAGAAGTTGTGTTTAGCGAAAAGGACTTTACAGGTGGTACAAAGTACGGAATTGAGTACCAGTATATGCTAAAAAAGCTACCAGACAAAACAAGATATTTGTTCTTGTTTATGAGAGATGAAGACACATTTTTTACATCTTGCACAAAAATACCAAAAGAGCTTTATGAAGAAGAAATTGATGCTGAAAAAACTGTAAACTATATGTTAAAAGTGGCAAGCGAAAAGATAATTCGGAATTAGGAATGCGGAATTTAATGGGGGATATGTACTTTGGCAAAATATAAGCATAGTGAAAAATTCAAAAAGCTTAATATTAAGTCTATTATAGTTATTATAATAGCTATGAGTGTTCTTTGCTTTGCAAGTATGCTAATTAGGACTTTTGTCGCTTTTCATGGCACGTTTATGCCAATGTCTGGACTTGATTTTTTTGGAGTTAAAATAACTGGCAAAGCAATTTTGAAAACAGTTTGTGCAACAATTTTCTTATCAATAGGCGTTTATATAATATTTGGTAAAATGGTGTTTAGCTTTTTTGCCAAGGGGGACAAAGGACTCATAAAAGAACAAGAGGACTTTGCCGAGGAACATGTCGTATCAAGAAATACAAAGACCCAAAAAATAGGGGCTACTTTAATGGGCGTTTTTGCTCTTTTGGTAGGTTCATTATTCATGCTCTTTGCAATAGACGGTATAGGCTTTTTAGATGATACTGTAATACTTACTGATACAATTTCACCAGGAACTGTCAAGATAAAAAATGAGGACTTAACCATATTTGAACTTGAAGGGTACTATATGGAGAACAGATTTGGATATACTGATGACTATATAAGATGCGACTATGACAAAGTAAGCTTAATTCTTTATGATGGCTTTACTGGTTATTATGAAATAAGGAATTATAAAGATAAAGATGGCGAGCTGATGAGTAGAGTTAACAAAATAGTTAAGAAAAATAAAACTGAGCTTAAAACTATACATAGTAAAAAAGATTTTGAAGATGAATACATATATAATGAGTAATGCGGAATTAGACGAAAGAATGTAGGGCAAAAAAGCAGAAATACAAACGGAGAATATAAGAATGGCAAAAAGTAAGAAAAGAAAAAAGAAAAATCAAAAAGCAAATCGAGGGCTTTCAAGTCGTGAACAGAAAAAGTTTTACAATTTATTGGCTTTGCCTGTTGCAATAATGACAATTTCATTACTTCTTGCAGAAAGAGTTGGGTATTTTTGTGCTAAATTATTTACAACTGGCAACGATTATTTTTATAAAATAAAATATTTCCCGTTTTTAGTTTTAGCTTATGCTTTTGGGTTTATCTTATTGATTTGTTTATCTGAATATTTAACAAAGGCTCAAGAATTAAACCTTACACGCAAAGAATATTTTAAGTTAAAAAATATTAAGGCAAAAAAGCAAACCAAAGATGTAATATTAAAGTCAGTTATTTTAATTGCTTTATCTTGTGTTACATTTTTGTTAGGAAGTCAGCAAAAATATATTGCTCAAAATAATTCGATTGTTTCATATAACTTATTCAAAGCTGACCAAACATACATTGATTACAGTGATGTAACGAGTGTTAAGGTTGAGAAAATCAGAGAGCATATATACAAACACGGCTTTCACGATGAAATTTTAGTTACCCTCAAAACTAAAGATAAAGAAATGCAAATTCACGAAGATGAGTTTAAAGACTATTCAAAAATAAAAGATTTTCTTAAAGTTTTTGATGAAGATGTAGTTCAATACAGTAGCGATGGGTTGGAATTGCTTAACAAGTAACCTTTAATGAGGGGGAAAATATGAAGAATTTGAAAATTAAAAATCCAAATCTTTGCATGTGTTTTTTGATTTTGGTAGCGTTGATTATTATTGCAATACCAATTTTACTATCGGTTATTTTGCCACAAACAGAAGTTACTTTGCCAATTGTTATTATTGGCTTGCTTATGGTAATAATCTTTTTTGTTTCTCGAAATCTATTAACAATAATTGAACTCACTTCAACTGTTGATGAAATAAATGCACAGAAAAAATTAAGACAATTTTATTTTACCGATATTAACGGGAGAACAATTGACAGCGCTCAACGGGCAATTAACGCTCGTTTTGAAAAATTTGGCAAGGCGTTAGATGTTGAAACCTCAAGCGGATTTGTTTCTGCTCGCCAAAAAAGAAAATCTTATAATTCTGACTTTGCTTCAGGACTTGAAGAATATGCCGTTTTGTTTAAGACAGACTCGCTTTCAAAGGACTTTTGCTCAAAGGTGCAAAATGAGTGCCAAAAAATTATAAATGACAATGCGCAAAAGGGTAAATGGTCATTCTTAAAAACTCGGTCAGAAAAGAATTTGCCAGTTTTAAGAGCCTGTGGTGCAATAATCATTTGTAATGTTGCCGACAGTGAGGCTATAAAATACATAAATCGAGAATACTCGAAAAATGACATTTCAATTAGCCTTTGCATTTGTGAAATGAGCACGGGCAGATATTATTTTAATGCTAAAGAAATGTATATTGAGCAACTAATTCCATTAGGAAAAAACAACGCGGAACGCATTATTAAAAAATTGGTTTTCAAAGGCAATTTGAATCTTAAAAACAATGACTATTTTGTTTCGGATTCGCAGTTGCCTTACGATTTAGAAATGCCGTTGTTTGAGTTCTTAAAGAAAATTTATAAAGAGAATAATGCGAACTTTGGCTCTATCAATAAGTCTATGAGAAGTACTAAAAAGCTTGTTAAAGAGTTGCAAGACGGCGAAATTAAAATTCTTGACGACATTATATATTACAAAAAGAACGGCAAAACTTTATCGTTCGGAATGTATAGTAAAAAAGAGCTTGAAATTTCTGATGATGACAGAAAATTTGTTGTTACTGAGGACCAGTGGATTTACCCTAAAGCTTCTAAAATCTCAAAAAATGACAAAGAAGAGGCACTTTCAAAAATCGGTGCATATTTGAATAGGCAGGGAATTGATTTTTACTACATTACCGAAAAAGAATTTGACGATATTCTTGAAGAGGAAGAATAAAAAATACGGAACGCTGAGTCGCTAGAACAAAGGTGAGAAGTTTTATGAGATTTACAAAGGCAAGTGACACCATTAAAAGTAAATTACTAATTTTGCTACCGGCTTTTTTGTGGGTAATCTCATTGACAATATGGCTTTTAGCTAATGGGGATATTTTTTGGCGAGTTCTAAAACTTATATGCCTTGCATTATCAGTCGGCTATATATTAGTGTTTTGGGAAGCTATTGCTAAAACTCTTGGCGTGTTAAATGAAATTAGTGCTTGGCAACAAGACAGAGTATATTTTGAAACAGAGAAAATTGGCGAAACACTTGAAGAGTCAGAAAAAATACTTACAAGCAGAGCCTATCATTTTGGCAAAAAGTGTGAGCAAACAAAGGGCAAAATTTTGCCAGTTGCCATAAGCCGAAAATGTTCATTTTATGTAAGTAGTGGAAAGAGCTTTCGTGAGAGATTTGCTCTGCTTTACAGTGTAGATAAGCTTGATGAAAAGCTTTACGAGCAAATTGTAAATGCTTCAAAGGTGGCTATTAAGCAAAACCACGCTTACAACCCATATTGGTTTATTATGTATAACAAAAAAGAGATAAAAAAAGGCAAAAAATTAACTGGCGAAAATTCGTCAGTTTCGGGTGCTGTAATTATTATTTGTAACTCCGCTTCACAAGGTGTTGAAAAATGGGTTCGTAGGGGCAACGGTAAGAATGAAGAATACCAAATTTTGCCTTGTGTTTGCACTTTAAGTGACCAAAAATGCTATTTTGACGCTCACATAGATTACGGACTTTTCAAAAAGAGCAAAAAGGCTCACAACAGAGCTGTTAAGATGATTAAGAAAATTGTTTTTGGTGGCATTTTGCCATTATCGAGTAATGAAAATTATTTAGAAAAGACTTATGATGAGCGTTATGAAGAAATGAGTATTCATGATTTGTTTATGGAAATGAGAAAATAATTCGGAATTCATAATTCGGAATTGAATATATAAAAATTGCCTCCCAGTTGGGGGGCAATTTTGTTTGATATATTTTTTAACTTGCTTTCTTAATTTCTCCGGCTTTTTGAAGTGAGATTTTTGTAAGTAATGGGCCAACGAGCTCGTAAACAAGTGTTGCGCAAAGCACAACTGCCCTAATTTTTTCGCCGTATTCTGGAACTACTGTTAAAGAAAGCTGTGCCATACCAATTGCAACACCGGCCTGTGGTAAAAGGGTAATGCCTAAATAATCACGAACTGTTTTAGGTGTTTTGGCAATTCGGCAACCAATTCGAGCGCCAAAATATTTACCAAATGAGCGCATAAGCAAATAAAGAACGCCCACAAGACCAATTTCAGTAAGTATAGAGAAGTTGAACTGCGCACCTGAAATTACGAAAAAGAGCATAAAGAGTGGTGGTGTCCAACGCTCGGTGCCGTCCATAACTGGATCTGAAACTGCACTGTAATTAGCAAGTGCCGCACCAATTGACATACAAAGTAAAAGGCTTGAAAGACCAAAGCGGTCGGCAATTCCAACACCTAAAAAAACTGCAGTAACTACTAAAGAAATTCGGTTTGCTCTTGACTTAAAGAACTTTGTGCCAACTGAAAGAATTATACCAATTACGAAGCCGACTATAAGAGAAAGTGCAATTTCTAAAAGTGGCTTTACAATTGTTTCGAAAAGGTTAAATCCGCCTTTTTCAAGGGACTTTGCAACTGAAGAAAGTATTGAAAATAGCATTAAGCAAACGGCATCATCAATTGCAACAACTGGCAAAAGCGTGTCGGTAACTGGGCCGCGAGCCTTATATTGCCGAACAACCATTAAGGTAGCGGCAGGGGCAGTAGCCGAAGCAAT
>JAZUGZ010000207.1:0-12270 GCA_045641425.1 Candidatus Fimenecus sp. | reverse complement strand
AATGAATACTATGTATTAGTGTTTTATAGAAATGATTTTGGAATTTATAATAAGACATTTGTAGGTAAATATCAAAATAATGAAATTGTTGATTGCGTTAAAATTAGTGAAAAAGAGTACGATTTTTATGATATGTATTTAGGTGCTAAACAAATGGGATTTACAGACAAGTGTTTAGAATGGACTCCCATTGATTTGACTAATGTAAATCACGAGAATTGCTCGTTGGCAAAATTGTATTCATATTATAATAAATAATTTCAAATTGATTTTGAAGTAGTGATTAGTTTTGCTTTAGAGGTTAAATATATTTTTCATTAACTCCAAGTTTTAACTTGGAGTTTTTTGTTTTTGTACGAGGTTAACAGACGAAGGCTGTTAACTGATTGAGCGCTTGCCGCTGCCAGTGGCAAAGAAAGGGCAGAGAAAGGCAAGTGCTCAATAGGAAGAAACACGAGCTATGCGAAACGCTCCAAGTGAGCAATGCGACAATGTTTCTGAACGGATGTTGTCGTTGGTTCGAGCCCGACAGGGGAGCCAAAAATTTCCTGAACTTGAGTTTGGGAGATTTTTTTGTTTTTCTATTTGGTTAATGATTTTTGGAAAGCCCAATTGTGATAAAGTAGCATAAAATTAGCCACCCCAATGGGTGGCTTTCTTATTTTTATTATTAAGATTTATGGGCAGAAAATTCGTAGTAATATGTTTCTTCTTCGCTTTCTCTTATAATTAGCTTGTCTGGGGCAATTACTACTTTTAAATATGATTTTTCGTCATATTCATACTTGAAAACAGTTATGTCGTACTCTCTGTTAAACATAATGTCTTTGTCAGTTTCTGATTCAAATCTACCTTTTTCGCAAAGACCTACTTGTAAATTATCAGTTAGAACAGTTGAAATATCATTATCTATACGAGTATAAATGTCTGTACCGTTTTTGCCCCAATCACGAGAAATTGTAGATTTGTCATCAGCTAAAGTGTAAATCAATGTAGATAAATAATTCTGCTTATGATGATACCAATTTAGTGGAAGAGTTGCTATGATAAGAATTAAGACAACTACGCAAGCAACAATTATTTCTCTCTTTAACTTATTTTTCTCTTTATCATTCATATTTTCATCCTCTTTTAATTTAATTATATCATTAAAAATATTATAGTCAATATGATTTGTAAAGTGAATTGCTTTATGTTATAATAAATCATCACTTATTGAGGCGATTTTATGAACAGAGATATTATTAAAAACGCAACTGAATATGCGAAGAATATATTTCAAAATGAGTTTTCTGGGCATGATTTTTTTCACACTTTAAGAGTATATAAATTAGCTCGTCTTATTGCTGAAAAAGAGGGCGCAGACACTATAATTGTAGGTGTTTCAGCGCTTTTACACGATGTTGACGATATTAAACTTTCGCCCAGTACTTGTAAAAATAAAGACAATGCTCGCGCCTTTTTAGCTTCGCAAGATGTTGACACTGAAACTATTGATTTAATCTGCAAAATCATTGATGAGGTGTCATTTTTAGGTACGGATAGCGTTGTGCCAAGCAATTTAGAGGGTAAATGTGTGCAGGATGCGGACAGGCTTGATGCTTTAGGCGCTATTGGTATTGCTCGTGCATTTGCTTTCGGTGGTAGCCACCAGCGAGAGATGTATAACCCAGATATTCCACCCCAAGAGAATATGAATGGGGAAGAATATAGGAAAAGTGAGTCCACTTCGCTTAATCATTTTTATGAAAAGCTTTTTCTACTTCGTGATATGATGAATACCCAGTCAGCAAAAGAAATTGCAAACCAGCGCCATGAGTTTATGAAGAACTTTGTCGATGAGTTTTTGAAAGAATTTAATATATAGTATTTGCTTATGATAAACGCAAATAAAAAGGACCTGATTTTCAGGTCCTTTTTTTATGCTCCCCAAAATATAAAAAATTTTTATATCTGCTTGCGAAAAAATGATAAATAACAAGTTTTACTAATTAGAGCTTTTTTCTTACAAAATAAATTAATAATAAAAAAGTCTACTCAGCAATGCGAAAAAGCACGAAACACGAAGTTTTAATATTAAAACATAATTATTAAAAGTACCGGAGGTAGAATATGAAGCATACCAAGAAAAAATTATATAAGTCATTACTCGGAAGAAAATATATTTTACTTTGTAGTTTTGAATTTGAAAAAGAGAATTATTTAATCTCAAAAGACACAGCTACTGAGAATATTGTCTGCCATAAGGTGTGTCGTAGCTTTTGTAAGAGAGCACATATAAGCTCGGCTGAAGTTTCTGATGAAGCTTTTGAAATAGCAAAAGAGTTATATCATGAACACTCTGTAAATCCTTTCAAGTACATATTTGATGGAGAAAATTATCAAGTAAAAAGTTTTTCTAGTGGCGAAAAGAAATACTATCGTTTTAAGGTCAAAGAAACAGATTCGATTTCTCTTGGTTCCTGCCTTCTACAAAATGTATTTGGTGTGATTGTTGCTTATTTCTATGCAAAACTTTGGGGTGTTATGTGGATTACAAGCATAATTCCAATAAGCACACGTGCAATTGCAATTGCCATTATTATTGCAATTGAGATAATCGGTGGAACAGTATTTTTCTTTATAAACAAAAGAAATGAATACTATATTAGTAATATTGTTATACCAGTTGGCTTGATTACGGTTATTGGATTAGTTAAGGTTAGTAAAATTGCACTAATCGTCATTTCTTTAGTCATTTTAGTCTGTATTGCTTATTCAATTTTTGTGAATTATCAAAATCTTTCCACACGCGCTTATAAAGATGATGGATTAGATGATGAAATAAATCACACAAAAGGTATTTGGCCTTCAGTAATTTTTATTATTGTGTGTGCTTGCTTAACAATTACAACTTTATTTGGTATTCAAGGCTCAAAGCTTAAATCAAATTCAAAGACCGATATTAGTGAACTTGAAACTATTAACCAAAATTATGAGTCGGCTTGTCAGGTTATTAATAAAGATAATTGGAACAATTGCACAAATCAAGAAAAAATCGATGCATTACAAAGTATTAGTGATTATGAATGTTCATACACTTTTGGCTGTGAAAATGCTACAGTGCAGTCTGGTTGTGTTGGCGAAGAAGGACTTTTAGGCAGTTACAGTGACAAATCAAATGTAATAATGATAAATAACGAGCTTTTAGAGTCTGAAAATCCCGTAGAAGCAGTTGAAACACTTCTTCACGAAACTCGCCATGTTTATCAACATGCTGTAATTGATGTTTATAACAAGGTTGAAAGCAAGCTTGATGATAAAGATAAAAATATTGCGTTCTTCAAATATGCTGAATCAGCTAGAGACAACAAGGATGCTTATAATAGTGGACTTTTGGATTACTATTCTTATTATGAACAGTATATAGAAGCTGACAGCAGAAAATGGGCTGGCATTCAGATGAATGAAAAATATTTTGACATTATTTTAGGAGACTCAAAGCAGAATTAATGGAGGATAATATGAAAACTACATATGAACTTTTTGACGTTACTACTATGGGTTTAGACTATGGTGGTACTGATGATGAAAACATTACTATAACCGGTGGCAGTTTATTGTCACCGGTTAAGGCTCTTGCCGAGTCATTAAATGCAGTAGGCGCGGTTGATATGGATAGAATGCAACGCACTAGCGGACTTACAGTCGAACAAATTGTAAAAGAGTTAAGAGGAAAAGCAATTCTTCAAGAGCCAACTTATTTCAAAAACAAAAGCGAGTGGACAGTTAAAAATGGTTGGGTTTCAAGATTCACATATTGTAATGGTAATGTGATAAAAAAGTTATTTGAAGCACGTGAAGCAGAGAAAAGATTCCCAGGCTGTTTTCAAGTGAATATAGATGTTCTTGAAAATATGCTCCCTGAACCATTAGCGTTAGAAGATATTCATGTATCTCTCGGGGCGACTTGGGTGCCAGCGGAGATTTATGCCGAGTTCATTATGAAACTTCTTGGCTTAAAAAATCTTCCTAAGGTATATTACAATGCCAAACTTTCAAAGTGGGAAATTGAAGAACCAGAAGAGATTAAGTTCTCAGTAGCTAATAAAATTACATACGGCACTCCCAATATGCCAGCTATTAAAATAATAAAACGCACGATGAATGTAAGTTCAGTAAAAGTGTTTGATTATTTATATCATTATTCGCATTATGGCAAGGACTTTTATGAACGAATTTTGAATGCTGAAGAAACGCTTGTTGTACAAGAAAACCAAAAGCTTATTATTGAAGAGTTCAATAAGTGGATTTTTCAAGACACAATTAGAAGATATATACTTGAGGATTGCTATAATGATGTATTTGTAGGTTATGCAAAGTCACATTTTGATGGATCATTTCTTGAACTTGCAGACTTAAATCCTAACATTACACTCTATAAGCATCAAAAAGATGCAATTGCCAGAATTATTCTTTCTGAAAGCAACGTTTTACTTGCTCATGATGTGGGTACTGGTAAAACCTATGAAATGATTGTTGGTGTTCATGAACTTAAAAGAATGAATCTTTCAAATAGCAACTTAGTTGTTGTGCCAAACAATGTTTTACAAGATGTTGTAGATGCTCATAAGCTTTTATACCCTAACGATAAGATTTTAGCGGTATTTCCTAAAGACTTTACGCCTAAGTACCGTAAAGCCGTTCTTGAAGATATTCGCGATGGTGATTATACTGCAGTTTATATGGCTTACTCTTCATTCGATATGATTGTAATGTCCAAAAAATATTGGATTAACAAGTGGGCAAATGAAATTCGCATTCTTCATTCATTAGCAAGTGAATCAACCCGTAAAAGTGAAGTAAAGGCTTTACATAGAGAGTCTGAATTACTTTCAAAAAAACTTGCAAAATTCATTGAAACTGCTGTGGATACACCTTGGCTTACCTTTGACCAACTTGGTATTAACACACTCGTTGTAGATGAAGCACATAATTACAAAAACATTCCACTTTATTCACGGGCTGACAATATTGTTGGTATGCATAATAAGGGTAGCAAAAAATGTGCGGAGATGCTTGAAAAGGCACACTTTTCTGACCGTGTAATTTTTGCAACTGGTACACCGCTTACAAACTCACTCGCAGACCTTTTTGTAATACAATCTTATTTACAGCATGAGGAGTTAAAGTTTAGAGGAATTGACAGCTTTGATATGTGGGTTAACTGCTTTGGAGAGCGTGAAACAAATTTTGAAATTGATGTTGATGGAAGTGGCTTTAGAGAAATGACTCGATTTAGCACATTTCATAATTTGACAGAGCTTATGAGCTTGTTTTCGTCAGTTTGTGACTTTTATCACACTGATTTTAGCGATGCTGAATTGCCAAAATATAATGGCTGTGAAAATATATGTGTGCCTAAAAGTGAAAAGCAAGGCGAGTACATTAGTTCACTTGCAGAACGCACCGAGCGTATTAGAAAAGGTGAAATTTCAAGAACAGAGGACAACCTTTTGAAAGTTACTGTAGATGGAAGAAAATGTGCTTTAGATGTTCGTTTGACTGGAGCAGATGCAGATTCTGGCGAAACCAAAATTGATGCTTGTGCAAAGCAAGTTTACAAGATTTATAAAGCATACCCCGAAACCTGCCAAATAATTTTTTCTGACATCGGCACACCTAAGTCAGCGTTTAACATTTATGATTGCTTAAAACAAAAACTTGTTTCAATGGGTATTAGGAATGACGAAATTGCCTTTGTTCATGATGCAACAACTGAAACAGCAAGAAAAAAACTCTTCTCTGCTATGAATTTAGGCAAGCTTAGAGTTGTGATTGGCTCAACACAAAAATTAGGCGTTGGTGTTAATGTTCAAGAAAGACTTATCGCATTACATCACCTTTCTGTTCCTTGGAAGCCTGCAGATGTATTACAGCGTGAGGGCAGAATTATTAGACGTGGTAACACATGTGAAGAGGTGTTTATTTATCGTTACATAACCGAAGGTAGCTTTGACTCATATAGTTGGCAGTTACTTGAAAACAAACAGCGATTCATTAGTAGCTTTCTTTCAGGTACGCTCACTTATAGAGAGCTTGGCGATATTGCCGATTCGGTTCTTACATATGCTGAGGTTAAGGCGCTTGCTATTGGTAATCCGCTTATCAAAAAGCGTATTGAAACTTCAAATAAGCTTGAAAGATTACGCATCTCATCAAGACAACGTCAGGAACAGTTAATTGTTTTACGCTCATTTGTTGAGAATTCACCTGATCAAATTCGAAAGATTAGTAGCGATATTTATGTAATTGAACAAGACTTTAAGGATTATATGGAAGCACACCAATCAATTTCAAAAGCAGAACGAATCGCCTTTGGCGAAGAGTTAATTGCAAGCTTAAATGAAAATGAGATGCAACCAAAAGAACGCGTATTTGACCAATACCAAGGCTTTACTGTTGTTCTTCCTGCAAATATGATGAACGAAGCAAAATATGTAATCTTAAAACGCAATAATGGGCGTACATATACAGTAGTTATGAATACCGACAAACCACTCGGTTGCACACAACGAATTGATTATGTGCTTGACCATCTTCCAGAGCAAATTATCAAATTACAAAGAAGACGCAAAACTATTGAACAACAGTATGAGGAAGCATTAAAAGATATTGACGCAGGTAATAGCTATAATGATGAAATTTTAGCAGTAACCGAAGAACTTGCACAAATAGATAATGCTCTTGCAGAAATGAAGGAGACATCATAATGGAAAACACTAACACTAATATTCCCGTTCTACACATTTCAGCGGTAGTTGAACAGCTTATTATGCTTTATTCAAATGCCATAAAATTTGGCACAGAGCTTAAAAATATTCCAACTCCATTCTTTTGGGGCCCAGCGGGTGTTGGTAAATCCGAAGGGGTTTATCAACTTGCGCATGGCATTGAAAAATCTACTGGAAAGCATGTTGAAGTTATCGACGTAAGACTTCTTCTCTTTTCCCCAGTTGACCTTCGTGGTATTCCAGTGGCTGACAGCAAAAAAGAGTTTGCTAACTGGCTTCGCCCACAAATATTTAATCTTGATGCAAGTGAAAATACAATAAATTTGCTCTTCCTTGATGAACTTTCAGCGGCACCCCAGTCAGTTCAAGCAGTCGCTTATCAAATCTGCCTAGATAGACGGATTGGTGAGCATAAGCTTCCTGATAATTGCATTGTGATTGCGGCAGGTAACAGAACAACAGACCAAAGCATTGCATACAAAATGCCAAAGGCACTTTGCAACAGGCTTATGCACTTTCAAATATCAACCGACTTTGAATCATGGCGTTTATGGGCGGTTCAAAATGGCATTGACAGCCGTGTAATAGGTTATCTTTCATTTGATAACAGCAGACTTTGCACAGAGCCAGATTCAAGTGATATGGCATATGCCACCCCAAGAAGTTGGAGCTTTGTAAGCACTTTAATTAAAACTGCCGATTGTGAATTAGAGAATTTGCATCATTTGATTAGTGCGTGTATTGGCACCGATACAGCTATTGAATTTGAAATTTGGTGTAAATCTCACATGGACTTTCCACCAGTTGAGCAAATTCTAGCGGGAGATTGTAAGCTTTATCCCAAAACTCAAGATGTGCTTTTCGCTCTTTGCAGTAGTATTGTTGCGGTTGTAAGAGATAGTGCAGAAAGTGTTTCAGTTCAAGAACTTGAAAATGTTTGCATATACGCAAGACGCTTTCCGCCGGATTTTGCATTTGCCTTATTTAAGGACATGCATTCCATTGAAAAAATCAGAATTAAGCTTATGAAATGTCAAGCGTTAAATTCTTGGCTTGCAAAGAATAAACGCTATTTATGAGGATAATATGGATAGTATAAAAACCAAACAAGACTTTGAACGTTTAATTAAAATAAGAACAAGACTTCTTGGGGAGTATCCATTCTTTGGAAGACTCCTATTACATCTTCAATTTGGATTTGCCGAGTGCGAAACAGCTTTTACTGATATGAAGCGAATTGTATTCGACCCGACCTTCTTAAATGAATTAACTGATGATGAGGTCTGCTTTGTACTTCTTCACGAGGTAATGCACTGTGTATTGAAGCATTGTTCAAGGGGCAAAGCCTTAAGACCTTTACTTTATAACATTGCTTGTGACATTGTAGTTAACTCATGTATATTAGAGATTTATCACGTTAACAAATTTACAATTAATAAGTCAATTGTAGAGCACATTGCTCCAAATGGTGAAGAGGGCAGACTTTACTCTGCAGAAGATGTTTACAATATGCTTTTAAATATGTCAGACGATGAAATCATTGAAATTTATGGCGAAAGTGGATTCGATAATCATATAATTTGGGACAGAATTGTAAATAACTGCATTGAAGATATATGGGATTCATATATTAAGAAGTCATTAGACTGTGGTGGAGATGGAACTGGTATTCCAAACGAATTGCAAAGATATTTAACTCAAATTCGCCATTCACCTAAAACAAATTGGCGCCAAATGTTACAGGACTTTATTCGTAACGACAGAAGTGACTTTAGCTATAGCGTGCCTGATAGAAGATATCAAGACGACATAATTTTGCCATCATTTTTAGAAAATGTTTATGGCTCAAAAATTGATAATTTATGGCTTTTAATTGACACAAGCGGTTCAGTTTCAAATGATGAAGTTACAGTTGCGTATTCAGAAATTTGTAGTGCAATTGAGCAAATTGATTCATTAAATGGTAAACTTTCATTTTTTGACACACTTGTTTCGACACCAGTGGATTTTAGTTGTATAAGTGATTTAATGAATATTAAACCAATTGGTGGCGGTGGCACAAGCTTTGCGGCTATATTTAAGTATTTGAAAGAAAATATGTCTGAAAATTTGCCTTGTGCAATCATTATAATGACCGATGGATATTGTACTTTTCCTAAAGAAGAGTGTGCACTTGGTGTACCTGTTTTATGGGCGATTATTAACTCAAATGTTAATCCACCTTGGGGCGAAAAAATTTATATTGAATAAAATATCGGCTTCTTGCGAAAAGACAAAATTTTAAGTGTTATATATATCGAATGAAAAAGAAAGGAACGTGATTTTTATGAGAAACAAAGATAGTGGTTCAATCGAAATGCTTTCAGAGCAATATTTATTGGAACGTAATCAGGTCTATATATTTGGACCGATTGCAACTGGTATGGCGGCACACATTATTCCGCAGATGCATTTTATTGACCAAAAAATGAAAGATGAAAACATACCTCAAGAAGAAAGAATTATGACCTTGTTAATCAATAGTCCCGGCGGTTCAGTGTCAGATGGAATGGCAATTTATGATACCATAAACTCTGTAAGTTGTGAGGTTCGCACTATTTGTGTAGGCCTCGCTGCGTCAATGGGTGCGTTCCTTCTTTCATCTGGCAGCAAGGGTATGCGCTTCGCTTTGCCCAATAGTGAAATTTTGATTCATCAGCCACTTGGCGGTGCTCAAGGGCAAGCCTCAGACATTATTATAGCCGCTCAGCACATAGAAAGGACAAGAAAAAATCTTAATACAATTCTTGCTATGAACACAGGCAAGTCACTCGAAACAATTGCCAGTGACACTGACCGTGACTATACAATGACTGCGCAAGAAGCAGTTGAATATGGCTTGGTTGATGGTGTACTTGTACCACAAAAGATTAAGGCACTTGGAGGAATTTGATTATGAAAAGAGCAAAAGAATACCTTACAGAAATGCTACTTAAGCAGTACTTTTTGTTTGAAGCAATTTTTGGGATTTGTTTGTCTGAAAAAGACAACTCAAAGGCCTTCAAGGAATTGGCGAATATTTTTTGCTTGGATTTTGACAGCCAACTTAAAGAACATTTTAGTGAATCTCAAAAAAGTCACTATAAAGGCATTACAGATCTTTCATCATATCAAAGAATGCGTAGAATGATTGAGTTTGCCGATAAATGCGGTCAAGACATTGAACTTACTGAAATAGACAGAGTGATCTTGGCACAAAAACAAGAGGCGATTAATTCAAAACGATGCATTTTTGAAAGCAATAATAACTTAACACGTGAAATGATTTTCACAACGCTCTCACATGTTGCAATGAACGGCAATATTGATGCAATGGCAATTTTAGCTTTTGCTGAGATTACTGGCATTTGCACTTCTAAAGATGCTACTCGTGCGTTAAAAAGAATTAGACTCTGCGCTAAATGGAATAGTGTATTTGGATTACTTATGGGAATCGCTTATGATAGCAAAGGAATTGCACAGTATTATAATACACTTTACACTGTTCTTAAAACTGAAGAACAAAAACCAATTTACAAATGGATTGCAAATAAGACTGATTACAGAGTTATTCCGTCAAAAGAATCCGCTGCTAAGTTGATTGAAAAAGGCTTTGGTCTAAAGTCTATTGAAAGAAGCACATTTAACCCAGCTTTTTCTAAAATTGCATCTTCTACAGTTATTTCATACGAGGACAAGAAAAACATTTTACTCGGTGCTCAGAATAATTTTGTTGCACTTTGTGCAGAACTTCCTTTTGAAGTTCAAACTGAAGACTCGTTTGAATTTGATGTTACACCATTAAGTAAAATACCGCTTAAGCGTAAGGGCGAAATTGACCATATTTCCAAAAACTTCAAGGTCTCTACAATTTGCTCCAGCAAGGTGTACAAACCTTTATATATTGTTGCTTCTGATGTATATGTTTCTCAAATTTATTGCGAAGCAATTAAGAATGGAATCAATAAGAAAAATTGCATTGAGATTGATGCAGCAACACTTGAAGACAGAGCCTTCTTTTGTGATAAGGACAATGTTTTCTTAAGAGGTGTAAATAAGAGTAAAACAACTCAAACACTTTTTTTGATTAAGAATTGTGATTGTTTAGATACAAATCAACTTTATGAACTTGAAAAAATGCTTACATATTCATATCGTCAAAAATTTAAGCTTACAAGTTCCTCTGTTACATTTGATTTATCAAATTTGAAATTTGTGCTTTTTTCAGAAAAGCCAATTAGCATACTTGTTAATGCTTGTGAAACGGTTACGGCAAGCAAAATGACAAAGGCAGAGAAATTTAGCGTAACTCAGCAAATCTTCAATGAGTTTGTCGTTGATTACGGCGTAAGTGATTTGGTAGCTGATGAAGAGTGCCTAGAACACCTTGCAGGCTTCGAAATTGAAGATATGAAAAAAGCAATCGACAGTGTATTAAGAGAAGCTATTTACCAAAGCGTTAGTGTTGTAAGCAAAGAGCTGCTCGTTGAAATTTGCAACCAAAATAATGTCACTCAAGGCAGAACAGAATTTGGTTATATGGGAGGTAACTTCAGTGCGTAACATTCAACTTTTTAATGATTATGAAAATGCCAAACTTTTGCAGGTTGATGAATTCCAATCTGTTAACGCTGAGAGAACTGTGAAATACAAAAGCCTTAGCAAAACAAAAATTGACGGCATGCCACTTGCCGTCACACGCAATAAAAATGGTTCATTGTATGTGACTTTTGGTGCCAATTCGCACACGCTTGTTATTGGCGCAACAAGAAGTGGTAAAACAACAGGCTATGTAATTCCTACCGTAAACATTCTGTCTGAAAAAAAGAATAAATCTAGCATGGTAATTAGCGACCCAAAGCAAGAGCTTTATAAGTCAAATGCCAAAAGGCTTCGTGAACGTGGTTATGATGTGATTTTGTATGACTTTACAAACTACAGAAATAGTAGCTGTTGGAATCCACTTACAAAATGCTTTAGGCTTTATAAAGATTATCTGAGGATTATCGAAGATATTAAGCCAATAAAAACTGAAGAAGGATTTAGATTTCTTTTACAAGATGAAGTAATAGATTCTAACGCGAAAATCGAGCGTAAAATTACTGAAAGAGCTGAAGAGATTTTGGCAAAGGTCGATGAATTAATTATTGAAATTTGTCAAACTGTAATATCAAGAGGAGATGAAAATGATCCGTTTTGGGTTGATTCTGCACGTGATTTACTGGCTGCTATTCTTTATGGTATGTTAGAGGATTCTAAAACAGATGAAATAAACGAAAAGAATTTTTCATTTGACACGGTTTTGCGTATTGCTGATAGTTTTACATCGGGTCATGACTCTAATTATGATAACGGCTTTTTTACGGATAGATCTCCAACTTCTAAGGCATATAAGCTTGCACAGAAATGCATTATTGAACAGGCTTCTAATACTAGATCTTGCATTGTCTCTGAATTTGCCAGTAAGGTTAATAAATTC
>JAZUGZ010000206.1:0-5707 GCA_045641425.1 Candidatus Fimenecus sp. | reverse complement strand
AAAAGCACGGCGAAAATACATACACAATCGTAACACTTAATAATAGCTTTCACGGAAGAACTCTTACAACTCTCGCAGCTACTGGTCAAGAGCATTACCACGAGCTTTTTCAGCCTTTAACCAAAGGATTTAAGAGTATTGATGCTGGCGATATGGAAACACTTAAGAAAATCAATAGTGAAACTCCAGTTGCTGGTGTTCTTCTTGAATGTGTTCAGGGTGAGGGCGGTGTTTTACCGATTGATGCAGATTTTATTAAATCAGTTGAAAAATGGTGTAATGAAAACGATGTTCTCTTTATGGTTGACGAAGTTCAAACCGGTAATGGTAGAACTGGCGAAATGTACGCGTATATGAACTTTGGTGTTAAGCCTGATGTTGTATCTACTGCCAAGGGACTTGCAGGTGGGCTTCCACTTGGTGCTACTCTTGTAGGCGAAAAGGCACAGAATGTTTTAGGCTTTGGCGACCATGGTTCAACCTTTGGCGGCAACCCAGTTTGCTGTGCCGCTGCAATTAGCATTGTAAAGCGAATTGATAATGAACTTCTCGCAGAAGTTAAAGATAAAGCACAAAAAGTTCGTGATGCGTTAAAAGACGCAAAGGGCGTTGAGGGTGTTTCAGGCATTGGCCTTATGATCGGTATTAAAACAACTCGCCCTGCTTCTGAAATTGTTAAAGAGTTAATAGGCGAGGGTGTTCTTTGCCTTACTGCTAAAGATAAGGTTCGCTTACTCCCAGCACTTAACATTCCTGAGGAAATACTTTTAGAATCTGTCGAAAAAATTAAAACAGCTTGTGCAAAATAAAGGTGAATAAAATGAATTTGAAAAATAGACATTTCTTAAAGCTTCTTGACTTTACTCCGGAAGAGATTACATATCTTCTTGATTTAGCGGCAGAGCTTAAGGACAAAAAGAAAAACGGAATTCCTCATAAAATGTGTGAGGGCAAAAATGTAGCACTTATATTTGAAAAAACAAGCACTCGTACTCGTTGTGCTTTTGAGGTTGCTGCGGCAGACCTTGGTATGCACCCAGTGTATTTAGACCCAACATCTTCACAGATTGGTAAAAAAGAGAGCATTAAAGACACTGCAAGAGTTTTAGGCCGAATGTTTGATGGAATTGAGTACCGTGGATTTGGTCAGGAAATTGTTGAAGAACTTGCAGAATATGCAGGTGTTCCAGTTTGGAATGGCCTTACAAACGAATTCCACCCAACTCAAATTCTCGCTGACTTTTTAACAATCCGTGAGCATTTTGGCACTTTAGATGGTAAAAAACTTGTTTATATGGGCGATGCTCGTTACAATATGGGCAACTCTTTAATGGTTGGTTGTGCTAAAATGGGTATGCACTTTGTAGCTTGCGCTCCTAAAAAATATTTCCCAGATGGCGACCTTGTAGAAGAATGCAAGAAAATTGCAGAAACAACTGGTGCAAAGCTCGAATTCATTGAAGATATTCCAGAAGCTGTTAAAAATGCTGATGTAATTTATACTGATGTTTGGGTTTCAATGGGCGAGGCAGACGAAGTTTGGGCAGAGAGAATTAAAGACTTGTCAGCTTATAGAGTTACAATGGATATTATGAACACAGCTGGAGAAAAGTGTAAGTTTATGCACTGCCTTCCTGCATTCCACGACTTAAATACTGTAATCGGTAAAGAGGTTTGTGAGAAATTCAATATGGATTGCATTGAAGTTACTGACGAAGTAATTGAAAGCGAACGCTCAATAGTATTTGACGAAGCTGAAAACCGAATGCACACAATTAAAGCTGTTATGGCAGCAACATTATAAAATTAAAAGCACTCGGTTTCGAGTGCTTTTTGATAATAGGGGTACAAAATGTATAGAGTTTACCTTAAAAAGAAAGAAGAAAAAAGAATAGTTGCTGGGCACTCTTGGGTGTATGCAAATGAAGTCGAGCGTATTGAGGGCGAGGGCAAAAATGGCGACCTTGCCGAAGTTTATGACTTCGGTGGCAACTTTATTGGCAAAGGTTTTATTAACCATGTTTCTAAAATTTTAGTTCGTATTTTCATTCGTGAAAAGGAACAGGAAGTTTCAAAAGAGCTTTTCAAAGAAAGAATAAAAGAAGCCGTAGAATATAGAGAAAAGCTTGGGTACAGCAACTGCTTTAGAGCAGTTTTTGGGGAGGCAGACAATCTCCCTGCACTTATAATTGACAAATACGCCGATGTTTTTTCTATCCAAATTTTATCTCTTGGTATGGATAAACACAAGGGCGACATAATAGATGCGTTAGTGGAGCTTTATAACCCTCGTGGAATTTACGAGCGAAGTGATGTAGAAGTCCGTAAAAAAGAAGGCTTACCACTTTTTAAGGGTAAAATTTATGGGGACTTTGACCCAAAAGTAATTATCGAAGAAAATGGTCTTAAAATGGTAGCTGACCTTGAAAATGGTCAAAAAACTGGCTATTTCCTTGACCAAAAAGAGAATAGATTTGCACTTCGTAAATACTCGAAAGATGCCAGGGTGTTAGACTGTTTTTGTAATGTTGGTGGCTTTTCACTTAATGCCGCAAAGGCTGGTGCTAAAGAAGTAATAGCACTTGACATTTCCGAAAAAGCTCTCGCTGATGTTAACGAAAATGCTCGTCTGAACATGCTTGATTCCATAGTTAAAACCGAGTGCGGAGATGTGTTCGAGAAGCTTCGTGAATACAAGAAAAATGGCGAAAAGTTTGATACAGTAGTCCTTGACCCACCTGCATTTTGTAAAAGTGCAAATGATGTAAAAAATGCTTATAGGGGTTACAAAGACATTAACATTTTAGGGCTTAAGCTTGTTAAAAAAGGTGGATTTTTAGTTACTGCTTCTTGCTCGCATTATATGACTGCCACACTTTTTGAAAAAATGCTTAAAGAGGCATCTCGTGAGAGCGGAAGAGTTGTCCGAGTAGTTGAAATTAAGTCCCAAGCTCCAGACCACCCAGCACTTTTAGCGGCAGACGAAACAACATACCTTAAATTTTATGTTTTACACGTTATGTAGGAGAAAATTATGTATAAATACGAAATGCATAGCCACACTTCGCAGGGTAGTGCTTGCGGTCAAATCTCTGGCGACGCCTTAGCCGAATTTTACAAAAAAGCAGGGTACACTGGTCTTTTTATAACAGACCATTTCTTTAATAATGGTAGCTGTTCTGTGCCAAAGGGCTTACCGTGGAAAACTAAAATTGACCTTTTGTTTAAGGGATTTGAAAAAGCTAAAAAGCGTGGGGATGAAATTGGTATTGATGTTTTCTTTGCCTTTGAATTTTCATTTAACGGAACAGATTTTTTAGTTCACGGGCTGGGCAAAGACTGGCTTTATAAACACAAAAACTGCGACAAAATGCCACTCCCTGAATTTTGCGATTTAGTCCATAAAGCAGGGGGATACATTGTTCATGCACACCCATTTCGTGAAGCGTTTTACATTGATATGATTAAGCTTTTGCCACATCATGCTGATGCAGTTGAAATCTATAACGGTGGCAATACTGATTTTCAAAATGAAATGGCAAAGCACTATGCCGAAAGCTATAATATCCCAGCATTTTGCGGAACGGATAATCACCACGGATTTAGGGAGTTTTTAACAGCACTCGAAGTACCAGAAAAAATAAATAGCTTTTCTGATATTATGAAATTCGTGAAAGATGGTAACTATAAACCTACTCCATACTCGCCAGAAGAAACCCCGAATGAAGTTTTATTAACCGAGAGAAAAACAGAATATGACAAATAAAAAAGAGCCTAAATTAGGCTCTCTTTTAATTTATTAAACTAATCGCAAAGGTTAAATACCCTGCAAATGTTACCCAAATAAGATATGGGATTTGCAAATATGCTGCGAGTTTGTTTACTTTGTAATATTGTGCTATTGTGTAAAGAATACTGGACCACAAAATAAGCAGCCAAATAAAAGCAAAAGTAAATGCACGGAAATTAAAGAAAATAATACTCCAAGTGAAATTCAGAATTAAACTAACTCCGTAAATAGCTAAACCTTTTTCGGCTTCGGCTTTCATAAATTTTCTGTGTTCAAAAATTATCGCACTACTAATTCCCATAAGAATATAAAGAATAGTCCAAACAATTGGGAAAAGAATTCTTGGTGGCGAAAGGGGTGGCTTTACTATTTCGTCAAATAGATTCATATTATTCCTTGTGAGAAATGCCGAAAGTCCCCCAACAGCGAGTGCTATTACAATGCCAATTATAAATGATTTATATTTCTTCCACAAACCATATCACCTCAAAAATAATATATGTAACTGCGCCCTAATTAATACCGTTCTTGAAAATGAATTTTTATAGGTGTATAATGTTTTTATATTATTTAAGGAGATTTTCGTATGAAAACAGTTTATAGAAATTTTACGCTTCTTGACGGCACGGAAAATATGACTCCAGTTAAAAACAAAGTCATTGTAGTTGAAGACGGAAAAATTATTGATATTGCCGACTCTTATTTTATTGGCGAAAATGAAAATGTAATTGACCTTGGTGGTAGATACTTGATGCCTGGCCTTATCAATTTGCATGTTCACTTACCAGCAGGAGGTAAACCATCAACAACCGGTGGCAACACAAAAGCACTTGTAAAGCTTGTAACATCTTCTGCAATTACTAAAAGAGTGGGCGTTGAAATGTGCAAAGGATATGCTATGCAAGAGCTTCTTTCAGGTGTTACAACTGTTCGAACAGTTGGCGGTGTTGCAAATTTTGACACTCGACTTCGTGATATGATAAATAGTGGCAAAACTGACGGCCCAAGAATTCTCGCTTCTAACTATGCTATTGGCCCAAAAGACGGCCACATGGTGGGTAGCGTTGCAGTTGAGGCAAATACCGAAGAAGAGTGCCGAGAAGAAGTTAGGAAACTATCTAAACAAAATGTAGATTTAATTAAAATTATGATAACCGGTGGCGTTCTTGATGCTACAAAAATGGGCGAGCCGGGTGTTCTTAAAATGGCTCCAGAGCTTGTAAAAGCTTGCTGTGATGAAGCTCACAAACTCGGCTTTAAGGTTGCCGCCCATACCGAAAGTGCCGAGGGAGTAAGAGTTGCTTCCGAAAACGGAGTTGACACAGTTGAACACGGTGCTCCACTTGACGAGCATACAATAGATTGCCTTAAAAAGAATGGTTCTGCTTACATTTGCACAATTTCCCCAGCTTTACCACTTGCAAAGTTTAGCCGAGATGTTACCGAAATTTCCGAAATGGTACAGTATAACTCAATTGTAGTGTTTGAGGGCATTATTGAAGGCACTAAAAACGCTCTGGAAAATGGTATTCCAGTTGGCCTTGGTACTGATACAGGTTGCCCGTTTGTAACCCATTACAATATGTGGCGAGAGCTTACATATTTCCAAAAATATGTAGGCGTTACTCCGGAGTTTGCTCTTTACACAGCAACACTTAAAAATGCCGAAATTGCAGGTGTTAGTGATGTAACTGGTAGTATTGAAGTGGGCAAATCAGCGGATATTTTAATTACAGATAATAACCCACTTGAAGATTTTTCGGCACTTAAAAATCCTTATTGTGTTATTATGCAGGGCAAACGATTTATGAACCCTAAAATCAAGAAAAACGAACTTGGCGAGCGTCTTTTAGACGAAGCAATGCCAGAATAAACCGAATAAAACAAAAAAGGCAGTTCAAACGAACTGCCTTTTTT
>JAZUGZ010000205.1:0-3406 GCA_045641425.1 Candidatus Fimenecus sp. | reverse complement strand
CATTCAATGTCAATGGAATTTTTTGCTTGGAAAGCCGCCGAAGATTTTTACGGCGATGGGGCTGACAAATTTAAGTATAGCCATTTAGCCGGTGCATTAAAATTTATTCCTTATGGCACAATGGTTGACCATTTTCAGCACATTGTTTACGAGCATCCTGAGTTTACACCAAAACAGCGTGATGACGCTTGGCGTGAACTTACTTCTATTTATATGCCGTGGATAAAGCTTTCGGATATTCCTTTTTATGGGGAAGGATGTGCTTGGCAAAGACAACACCACATTTACTCAAGCCCATTTTATTACATTGACTATTGCTTTGCGCAGACAGTGGCTCTTGAATTTTGGGCATTGATGCAAAAAGATGAGGAAAAGGCTTGGGAGTCTTACAAAAAGCTTGTGGGTCTTGCTGGTACAAAGCGATTTACCGAGCTTGTTGAGAGTGCAGAGCTTGACAATCCATTCTGCGAAACCGCACTTAAAACCGTTTGCGAAACGGCAGAAAAGTGGCTTCGAAGCTTTGACCAAAGTAAATTAGTATAAAAAATTGGGGGGTTCCTTCGACCCCCCCCGTTTTTGTTTTGACTATCGGTTATTCCATATTGATTAGTGAGCTTGCATTGCCAGTAACCTGTGGAAGCTTACCGTCCCATTTTTCGATTTTATTGTTTTCAATAATTTCGTTTGTAAGGGAAGCTGAAAGCTTTTTATTTGCTTCTGCCTCTGCTTCAGCTTTAATCTTAATTGATTCAGCCTGTGCCTTTGCATTTGTAATTGCTGTTTGCTTTTCAGTTTCAGCCTTTAAGAGCTTTTGCTGTGCAACTTGCTTTTCTTCAATAGCTGCAATGAATGCTTCAGAGAAGTCATAGTTAACAATGTTAACGTCTGTAATGTAAAGGCCAATTGCATTAAGCTTTTCGTTAAGACCAGCTATAAGTCCTTCTGAAATTAGTGTACGGTTTGTAACACTTTCTTCAGCGGTGTACTGTGCTGCGGTTGCCTTTAACACTTCGTTTACAGCAGGGGTAATAAGAACTGCTTCATAGTCAGCACCAATATTTTTGTAAATACTGTTAGACTTTTTGGTGTCAACACGATAGTTAATTGCAAGAGTTGTTGTAACTGTTTGAAGGTCTTTTGAGAAAGCCTCAGTTTCAACCTCAAGCTTTACAATTCTGTTGTCAATTTTAACAACCTGCTGAACAAATGGAGCTTTTACGTGAATACCCTCTTGTAAAACGCCATCTTTAACCTTACCGAGTGTAACTACAACGCCTGTGTGACCAGCTTCAACAACTGTAAAGCAGTTAAGAGCAATAACAGCCACAATTACAAGTGCTACAACTACGCCAATAACCTTTTTCGGTACATTAGGTACCTTTACATCATTGCCAAATTCATTTACCTTAATGGTTTTCATTTTATATTCCTCCTTATTATTTTCAAAATCAACAACCACCTTAGGTTAATGTGATTATATCACAGGTTCACGCGACCGTCAAGAGTTTTTTACAAAAAATTAAAAAATTTTTCAAATTCGACATTTTGTTTTAATTGACACAGGCTTTATGTGCTGTTACAATTAGGTTTAGAGGTGTAAAAAATGAAAAAGAAAAATATTAAAATTGCAATATCTACTGTTTTGGTAATCGGCATTGCTTTAGGAGTGACTTTGCCAATTTTAGACTCAAAAGGTATGCTTTCAAAGGGCAACAACGAAAAATATAGTGTAGCAAATTGTGAATATTCAGGGGAATACCAAAACTTAAAGGGTAAACATATAATCTTTCTTGGCTCATCTGTAACCTTTGGCTCAGCTGCAAAAGGGGAATCCTTTGCCGATTTTCTTCAAAAGAAAGACGGAGTTGTAGCAATTAAAGAAGCTGTTTCAGGCACAACACTTGTTGACTATGGCGACTCTTCATATATTCAGCGCTTAAATGCAATCCCTAAAGACACAAAGGCCGATTTGCTAATTTGTCAGCTTTCGACTAATGATGCGACTAAAAAGAAGCCATTTGGCGAGATCGCTAAAACTAAAAATATTGAAGACTTTGACACATCAACGGTTGCAGGTGCAATTGAATATATTATTGCTTATTCAAATGAAACATTTAACTGCCCAGTCGTTTTTTACACGGGCACAAAATATAATAGTGAACAATATGGCGAAATGGTAAATCTGCTTTTAGATATTCAAAAGAAGTGGGATATTGGCGTAATTGACCTTTGGAATAACGATATGAACGACATTTCGAAGAGTGACTATAATCTTTATATGGCAAACGGAATTCACCCAACAAGGGCAGGCTACCGCGATTGGTGGACACCTGAGTTTGAAAAGTTTTTAAGTGAATATTTTAAGGAGACCAACTAATGAAAAAGGCAATTTCAATATTACTCGCAATTGTAATTTGCGTTGGCGTTTTGTTTAGCGGTTGCGGAATTAAGAAAGATAAAATGATGCTTTCAAACCAAAACGCTGATGATAAAACTAAAAAAATATATAGCTACATTTGCTCGGTTTATGGCGAGAAAATTTTAACAGGTCAGCAGGAGTCAACTTGGATGACCTCGCCAGATTATGAGATGAATTATATTGAAGAAGCAACAGGCAAGCTACCTGCAATTCGTGGGCTTGACTTTATGAACGACGACTTTGACGGAGTGGTAGAGCGTGCAATAGAGTGGGATAAAAAGGGCGGTATTGTTACAATTTGCTGGCATTGTGGCCCTGACTTTTCAGGCAATTATGATAATTGCAAGGATGATGAAATAAAGAACTGGGATGCAGTTTTAACTGACGGCACACCTGAAAATAAGGCGTTTATTGAGAATATGGACAAAGCGGGTAAGGCACTTAAAAGACTTCAAGATGCTGGTGTAACTGTGCTTTGGCGACCATTTCACGAGTTTGACGGCGCTTGGTTTTGGTGGGGCAAAGGCGGTAGTGATAATTTCAAAAAGCTATGGATTATGATGTATGACCACTTTACAAATGATTTAGGACTTAATAATCTTATTTGGGTTTTAGGCTTTTCACATAATGGTAACGATTATGGCGAAAAAATTAAGAATTGGTACCCAGGGGACGAATATTGCGACATTTTAGGTGCTGACACTTACGAAGTAGCAGAAAATGGAGCTGAAAAACGACTTTACAAGCCGGTTTACAAGCTCGCAAAAGGTAAAAAGCCAATTATAATGCACGAGTGCGGACAAATCCCAACTGTGGAACAGTTAGAAGAAGTTCCGTGGGCAATGTTTATGACTTGGCACACCGAATGGCTAATCGACACAAATACCAAAGAATCATTAAAAGAAATTTATAATAGTGATTATGTAATAACACTTGATGAAGTTAAGTATTGAGAAAAAATAAAGGCGAGGTTTTTGCCTCGGCTTT
>JAZUGZ010000204.1:0-2183 GCA_045641425.1 Candidatus Fimenecus sp. | reverse complement strand
TAATGATTAAAAGTATGACCGGTTACGGCAGAGCACAGGAAACTGTTGGCGACTTTAACGTTACGGTTGAGCTTAAAAGTGTTAACCATAGATATTTTGAGTTTTCTTCAAGAGTCCCAAGAAGCTATGGCTTTATTGAAGACAAGCTTAAAAATTTAATTGGTTCTCTTATTTCACGTGGTAAGGTTGAATGCTATGTTTTAATTGAGAACATTGGCGAAGTAGAAACCGAAGTTATTGTTAATGAAGATTTAGCAAATGAATATTATTCTGCTTATACTACGCTCGCTAAAAATCTTAACTTAGAACCTAATGATTCAACAATATTTGAAACACTTACAAAAAACAGTGATCTTTTTACAATACGCAAAAAAGAGATTGATGAAGATGCTGTTTGGGAAGCTGTTAGCGAAACAGCAAAAATCGCAGTTCAAAAGTTTGTTGAAATGCGTGAAGTTGAGGGTGCTAAGCTTCGCGATGACGTTCTTTCAAGAGCAGAATTTATTCTTTCAAAGGTTGATTTCATTGAAAAACGCTCACCAGAAACAGTAAAAGAATATAATGACAAGCTTTTAGCAAGAATTAATGAATTCCTTGGCGATATTCATGTTGATGAGCAAAGAATTGCAACTGAATGTGCAATATTTGCAGACAAAATTGCCGTTGCAGAAGAAACTGTTCGTTTAAGAAGTCATATTGACCAACTTCGTGCATTTATGGAGTGCGATGAGCCAGTTGGTCGTAAAGTCGATTTCTTGGTTCAAGAAATGAACAGAGAAACAAATACAATCGGTTCAAAAGCTAACGATACAGATATTGCAAATTGCGTAATTGATATTAAAGCTGAAATTGAAAAGATTCGTGAACAAATTCAAAACATTGAGTGAGGAAAGTTATGAAACTTATTAACGTTGGGTTTGGTAATGCGGTTAATGCTGATCGTGTAGTAGCTGTAATTTCAATCGATTCTGCTCCGTCTAAGCGTATTATTGCAAAGGCAAAAGAAACAAATATGTTAATTGATGCTACGCAAGGTAGAAAGACACATTCAGTTATTGTTATGGATAGTGACCATGTTGTTTCATCTTATTTGAAACCAGAAACAATTCTTAACCGTTCTGATAATGACGGAGATGGGGAGGATATTTATGCAGAATAATGAAGGTATGCTCGTGCTTTTTTCAGGGCCTTCTGGTGTTGGAAAAGACACAGTACTTGACATAATTCTTGATAAAGATGATAGACTTCAACAGTCAGTTTCACTAACTACTCGTGAAAAAAGATTAGGCGAAGTTCACGGCGAAGATTATTTCTTTGTAACAAAAAATGAATTCGTAAATATGGTTGAAAACGGCAAGGTTCTTGAGTTTGCTCAGTATGGAGAAAATATTTATGGTACTCCAAAAGAGCCTGTTGATCGTTGGCTTAGCGAAGGTAAGACTGTAATACTTAAAATTGAAGTTAAGGGTGCACAAAAAATACGTGAAATGTACCCAGATGCAATTTCAATTTTTCTTCTTCCACCATCAATGCAAATTCTTGAAGACAGAATTCGTATGCGTGGTACTGAAGATGAAGAAGATATTGCAAGACGTATGGAAATTGCAAAGAATGAAGTTCTTCGTAGTTCAGATTACGATTTTGTTGTTGTCAATGACGACCTTGAATCGGCTTCAAACAATGTTTTAGGTATAATTAAAGCATTGCGTTTTACATACAAAAGAATGAATAAAACAATAAGAGAGGTAATTGAAAATGTTTAATCCAGATTTAACAAAAGTACTTGAACAGTATTCAAGCAGATATTCACTTGTTGCTGCAACTGCAAAAAGAGCAAGAGAAATTGCTGCTGATGCACAAGAAAATGGTGTAATTCTTGAAGAAAAGCCAGTTAGCCTTGCACTTGATGAAATTATTGCGGGCGACACAATTATTGAACCAGAAGAAATAAAATAAGAAACACAATTAAATTATAAGAAAGGGGGCAGAATATGAATCTTTTTACTGTTGCAAAGGTTGCTGTTGAAAATACAGCATATTCCTTTGATATGTTATTTGACTATTCTGTTCCCGATTTTTTATTATCATCAGTTAAAGCGGGTGTTCGAGTTTTTGTTCCATTTGGTAATGGTTCGAAACGTCGAACAGGTATGGTTTTTTCTGTTAGAAAAGAAAAAGAATTG
>JAZUGZ010000203.1:0-2850 GCA_045641425.1 Candidatus Fimenecus sp. | reverse complement strand
CCATTCTTCATTTTGGTAAATGTCATAGCCTTCTGTGATATTGGCATTATTAAGCACAAGTTTTGGTGTACTGGTTGTGTCAATATAAACTGTACCATCGCCTAAAACATCTTTGTAATTATCTGCAGTAACTCTAACATTATTAACAACTATGCCAAATTTACCACCACGAGTGATTTTAACATATCTGTTTGCTATATCACTTAAAGCACTAAGAGTTGGCACTTGCTCGGTAGCATCAGTACCATCAGCATTTGCTGAAATAAAGCTATATGGTTTATAGTAACTACTATCATCAAATGCACTAATACTCATTGCTTGACTTTCAGTAGAAGCTTCAAACTCGCCATCACTAATATTAAAGTTGTTTACAAAAATACCATTTACTGAATTAGCACCAGTAAGTTTAACATTTGTATTAGCACCTGTTTGAATATAATTTGCACTTCTAATGCAAGTGTTTATATCCGAAGTCTTAACTGAATTTACAGCAACTTGAAGATTTGCATTATCGCTAACATTAACATCGCCATTAGGTGTATATATACCCCTTGATACTATGTAAGAAGAATTAGTGTTATTCAAATTAAGATTTACATTTACACTATCATTAAATGAAATATTGCCGTCAGCATAAACATCATAAGCATAAACAGTTGTGGAGCTACTCTTTGTTGTTGGTGCATTAACAGTTGCATTTATTGAGCCATTACCTACGAATCTAACACTTGGTTTTACAGTATTGTAGTCCGTATGTCCTGTTACACCTACAAAGCCTAATTTAGAAATACTGTTGTTTGAATTAACAGTAACTGTATTCTCGCCTACTAATTCAATATCAATATCTTTGAAAGATTTGATGTAATAATCATTATTATAATAACTACCTACATAATCGTTTGCAGTTGCGTTGAGGTTATTGAGAGTGAGTTTACCAGGAGTGCCATCAACACCCGGCACGAAAGACACAGTACCATCGCCCAAAATGTCATTCATATTTTTGTTAGAAACATTATATTCACCAACAATTAAGCCATAGTCATCCTCAAGTCTTAAAGAGTTGTTAGCACGAGTAGCAATATACCTCAATGAATTCCTGTAAACTGAAATACCACTTTCAGCACTCGTAGTCTGTGAACTGCTTGTTTGAATGTCTGATTAATAGAATGAAATACAGTTTTTGTTTATTTTTTCAGTTGTGTAGGTGTCAAATTTTACAGCACTTTTATTTGTAGATGTTGTAATGTTTGCACCTCTTGCATAAGCATTAAGAGTACCACCATTATATATAAAGGTTGCATTATCTACATGATAAGTATCTTCAGAAGAGTTATACAAATTACGACCCTTTAAGTACATACCAAATGACGTATTGGAAACACTTCCATGTCCTACATACGCATTGATAGTTGCGTTATCTGACATAGTGATTGTAGATGCATAAGCATATAAGCCATAAGCATTTGATGGTGCATAGCTACTGTCAGCTGCCGCTGCTGTAAGAGTTGCATTATCTTTAACTGTAATGGATGATAATGCATTAGCATAAACGCCATAAGCAGTACCACTACTGTAACCAGTGACTGAATTTCTAATAGTAACATTGTCGCCAATTACAACATTTGCATTTTCCTCAATACCCATACCGATTGATTGTTTTACTGCGTGTGTTAAAAGGGTTAATGTACCATTACCAGAAAATGTAACATCAGCAGAAATATACATACCCATAACTGGGTTGCTAGCTAAAAGTCCGTTTAATGTGTATCCAAATGTACTATTACCACTTAAAACAACATTTGTAGGCTCGCTAATAATAAGACCAGTCATATAGCCTTCCGTATTGTAGCCAATAGTGTAATACTGATTTTTATATGAGCTTCTGTGATATGCACCATTAAGGTAAAGTGTACCTCTTTCTCCATTTTCGCCTGGTACATAGTAGGCTGTACCATTACCGAGAATATCATTCATATTCTCAGAAGTTACCTGATTCTTACCAAGATAAATTTCATAGGTAGTTACCTCCCCTTCAGCAAAAACGCTTATAGGAAGTGCTGAAACAACAAGGAAAATTGAAAGCAAAATAGCTAACAGCTTTTTCATAAATATTTCTCCTTTTAATATACCAATACATAATAATTATACTAATTTATACATTTTACTTTCAATACATAATCTTAACAAAGATTATAGGTACAATTTAGTAAAATTGTTTAATAACATTTTACTAAATGTAAAACAGGCGGGAAGCACCAAAACTTCCTGCCTGTTTTTTCAAAACCTAATTCTCTATTTTACTTGTTTATTGCATAACGAAGTTGACATTCGTCTGATGATTCTGCAAAGCTAAAATCCACACAGTATTCACGACCATTAACTATCTTTCTCATAATTTGGTCACTACCAGCAAATCCGTTTGCTGTAAGAATATCTCTATACTGATTTAGCATATTCTGTGTTGCAGTAACAGTAATTGTAATCAAGAAATAATCTTCGCCTTCGTCATCTGTAGAATCTGTAATTTGTGAAAACTCCCATTTTGGGAACTCCCCTAAAGTTTGATTCCAAGCAGCTGTACCTACATTGTTTGCATATCGTTCAGCGGCTTTTTCAAGATTTGCAAATGCACCATCAAGTGAGCCCTGTGTTTCCTTTTGAGTTTCATTTGCACCCTCTAATGCATCACTTGCTGTATTAAACTGCTCTGCCGCCTTGTTGGCAAATTTTTCTGCTGCAGGTGCAACAGCCTTTTCAACTGCCTTGCCTACTGCATTACTAACTCCCTCGCCAACTGCATTTTTAATTATGTTTCCTAAAAGTCCCATAACAATTCTCCTTAAATCAAGT
>JAZUGZ010000202.1:0-4793 GCA_045641425.1 Candidatus Fimenecus sp. | reverse complement strand
ATTGAGCCTGGCGAAACTGATGTTTTAGGCTTTAATGAATTTATGAAAAATTATATTGCTGGTCTTGAAGCAGAGCGCAAGGCAGCAGAAACTATTAAATAAAAGGGAGAAAAATTATGGCACTTAAAGATTATGAATTTTGGTTTGTAGTAGGTAGTCAGTTCCTTTACGGTCCTGAAGTACTTGAAACAGTAGCTAAGAGAGCTCAGGAAATGACAGACGAGTTAAATGCGAGCGGTGTTTTACCTTGCAAAATCGTTTATAAAGTAACTGCTAAAACAAATAAGGAAATTACAGATGTTGTAAGAGAAGCAAATTATGATAAAAAATGTGCTGGTATTATTACTTGGTGCCACACCTTTAGCCCAAGCAAAATGTGGATTAACGGTTTTGCTGATTTACAAAAGCCTTATTGCCACCTTGCAACACAGTATAATAAAGAAATTCCAAACGAAGACATTGATATGGATTTCATGAACTTAAATCAGGCTGCTCACGGCGACCGTGAACACGGATTTATCGCAGCAAGACTTCGTATGCCTCGCAAGATTATTGCAGGTTATTGGAAAGACGAGAGTGTTCGCACTAGACTCGGCGACTGGATGCGTGTCGCAGTTGGTGTTGCATTTAGTAAAGAGCTTTCAGTTATGCGTTTTGGCGACAATATGCGTGAAGTTGCAGTTACAGAGGGCGACAAGGTTGAGGTTCAGGCAAAACTCGGCTGGCAGGTTAACACTTGGGCAGTTGGCGACCTTGTAAAAGAAATGAACGCTGTAACTGAAACTGAAATTGACGAGCTCGTTAAGGAATACGAGTCACTTTACGAAACCGCAACTGATAATACAGATGCAATTCGTTACCAAGCTAAAGAAGAAATCGCAATTAAAAAGATGCTTGACAGAGAAAACTGCAAAGCATTCTCAAATACATTCCAAGACCTTTATGGTATGGAACAGCTCCCAGGTCTTGCTTCACAGCACTTAATGGCTTTAGGCTATGGCTATGGTGGCGAGGGCGACTGGAAAGTTGCCGCTATGACCGCTATTATTAAAGCAATGGGCGAGGGCAAAACTGGTGGTACAAGTTTTATGGAAGACTATACATACCACCTTGTAGAAGGCTCAAAACTTAGTTTGGGTGCTCACATGCTTGAAGTTTGCCCAACACTTGCAAGCGCTAAACCTCGAATTGAAACACATCACCTTGGAATTGGTATGAACGAAAAAGACCCTGCAAGACTTGTTTTTGAGGGTAGAGAGGGCAAAGCTATTGTTGTTTCACTTATTGATATGGGTGGCAGACTTCGTCTTATTTGCCAAGATATTAACTGCGTTAAACCAATTATGGAAATGCCAAATCTTCCGGTTGCTCGTGTAATGTGGCAGGCAGAGCCATCACTCGAAACTGGCCTTGAATGTTGGATTACAGCAGGTGGCGCTCATCATACTGTTTTAACTCACGATGTTACAGCAGAGCAGATGAGAGATTTCGCTAAGATGATGGATATTGAATTCGTACATATCGACAAGAACACAACTCAAGAAAGCCTTGAAAAAGAACTTTTCTTTTCAGATGTTGCTTGGAAGCTTAAATAAGGAGTAAATTATGCTTGAAGAATTAAAACAACAAGTCTTTGAGGCAAATTTACTTTTGCCAAAACACGGGCTCGTTACTTTTACTTGGGGTAATGTTTCAGGTGTTGACCGTGAAAAAGGCTTAATGGTAATTAAACCGTCTGGCGTTGAATATGAAACTATGAAGCGTGAAGATATGGTTGTAGTTGACCTGAAAACTGGTAAAAAGGTTGAAGGAGACCTCAATCCTTCGTCAGATACTGACACTCACGTGGCACTTTATAACGCTTTCCCTAATATTAAGGGCGTTGTTCATACTCATTCTCGCTGGGCAACAGTTTTTGCACAGAGCGGTAGGGGAATACCGGCACTGGGCACAACTCACGGGGACTATTTCTATGGCGAAATCCCTTGCACTCGTAAAATGACACCTGAAGAAATCGCAGGTAAATATGAGCTTGAAACTGGTAATGTTATTATTGAAACATTTGAGGGTAAAAGTGCTGACGACATTCCGTCAGTTCTTGCTCATAGCCACGGCCCATTCTGCTGGGGTACAGACCCTATGAATGCTGTTCACAATGCAGTAGTGCTTGAAGAACTTGCATTTATGGCTTGGCATAACCTTATGATGAACCCTGAAATAGAGCCAATGCAACAAGAGCTTCTTGATAAGCATTATCTTCGTAAGCACGGCGCAAATGCTTATTACGGACAGAAAAAGGGTTAAGCTATGGAAAAGGAACAAGACGAGAAAAAGATAGAGCTTTTTCTTAATCAAAAAGAGCTTCTTGACACATTTCTTTCTCACGGTGCAATTACAAAGGCACAATATAATAAAAGCCTTGGGGACTTAACCGAGAAAATGGGAATGCAAGATTATCTTAATAAATAATTAAAAGAGTAGGAATTATTTTCCTACTCTTTTTTTATAAAAACTATTGACAAATTTTGATTTATGTTATATGGTTAGTTATAGAAGTAACCAACCTATTATTTTTAGTTAAAACGAATTCGTTAAAATAAATTTTGAGGGGGTGCAAAATGGTATTTACATTTACAGACGACAAACCACTTTATGTGCAAATTGCCCAGCATCTTGAAGATGCAATCTTCACTGGTGTTTATGCGGAAGAAACTCAAATTCCGTCAACAACAGAGCTGTCAGTGTCTTTGCAAATGAACCCTGCAACTGTTCTTAAGGGTATGAACATTTTAGTTGCAGAAAATATCATTTATAAAAAACGCGGTCTTGGTATGTTTGTTAGCACAGGCGCTACCGAGAAAATCAAAGAAAAAAGGCAACAAAATTTCTTTGAAAATTTCGTAACTCCGTTAGTTTTAGAAGCTAAAAAGCTTGAACTTTCGGAAGAAGAAATTAAAAAACTTATTGAAAGAGGGGTAAAAAATGAGTATTGAAATTAAAAGCTTAACTAAAAAATACGGCAAAAATAAAGCTCTGGATGATGTATCAATTACATTTGAAGAAAACAAAATCTATGGACTTTTAGGTCGTAATGGTGCGGGCAAATCTACTTTACTCAATATTATTTCAAACAGAATTTTCAAAACAGATGGAATTGTAACACTTGATGGTGTTGACACTTGCGAAAACTCTAAGGCACAAAGCCAAATCTTTTTAATGAGCGAAACAAACCTTTATCCAAACTCAATGAAAATTTCAGAAATGATTAAATGGACAAAGAAATTCTATCCTGAAACTAATACAGAGTTGGCATTCGATTTAGCTAAAAAGTTTTCACTTGATGCAAAGAAGAATTTTGGCTCACTTTCAACTGGTCAGCGTACAATAGCAAAAATTATTGTAGCAATTTCGTCAAATGCAAAATACACATTCCTTGACGAGCCAGTTTTAGGCCTTGACGCTAACCATCGTGAAATGTTTTACAAAACACTTATTCAAGAATATTCAAATTCTCCACGAACCTTTGTAATTTCAACTCATTTAATTGAAGAAATTGCAACACTTCTTGAAGAAGTAATTATTATCGATAGTGGCAAAGTAGTTTTGTGTGACAGCACAGAAAACTTACTTCAAAAAGGATATACTGCAACAGGCAAAACAGAACAAATTGAGGGGTTTGTTAAAGATAAAAATGTAATAGGACTTGAAAAAGTCGGTGCGGTGTCTGTTGCTTATATCCTTGGCGATAAAGAAACCGATATTCCTGAAAACCTTGAAATAACAGGACTTAATTTACAAAAACTTTTTGTTAAGCTTACAGACGGGGAGGGTGTAAAATGAAACTCAAAAGTGCAGTAGAATATAGAATTATAAAAAATTCAAAGCTTTTAGCCTTAACACTAATACCAATGCTTTTTCTTGTAATGTTCTCGTCAGCAGTTTATATGCTTTATAAAGAAAATACGCTTTGTAATTCTGGCATAATATTTTACATTGTTGGCTGGTACGCATTGGCTACTGGCTTTTTATCATTCGCAACAGATTTTAATTTCCTGTCTCAAAATGGATTAACAAGAAATGAAATTCATTGGAGTTTTATTTTAATGCTTCCAATTTCAGTTGTGTATTCTGTTTTAGAAAGACTTATATATTCGCTTAATTGTTTATTATCTAAAGGCACATATCATTCGTTTTATGGTGCTTGGTTTAACATTGAAAGAAGAAATATAGTGCTTGATATTTTAATTGAGACAGTTGCAATTATTACTCTTATGTCCATTGGCTATTTCATCGCTACATTTTTACATAGAGTTAAACTTATTTATAAGCTTTTAACCGTAATTATAATAATCTTTGGTGTAGTTGCCGAAGCTGCTTTGACAGACACAAAAACACTTTTTAATATACCAATGTTTATGATTGTGCTACCTGACTTTTTCTTAGGCTCACTTCAAGGCGAATTTTTACTTCCACATATTTTAGCATCACAAATCATAATTTCGTTATTTGTGCTATCACTTGCACACATTTTCACACTTTCTTACAAAGCAAATAGAAAGGAGAAATCATAATGAAAAGAAGATATATTGTACCAATCGCGGTTTTGGTTTTGTCAATTCTTTCATCTGTAATTATGGTTGTTTTTACAACTGAATTTACAATGGCAAAAGCTTTGAATAATTCCGATTATAACAAAATGGTTAAAAATGGAAAATATGTTGAAATAGCTCATAAAGTCAACCCATCATTTTCAACAATGTCAGCTCTTAATACTATTTATTCTAATCGTAGAG
>JAZUGZ010000201.1:0-4673 GCA_045641425.1 Candidatus Fimenecus sp. | reverse complement strand
TATTTGCTTGATGAGTACAAATATTTTTTTGAATGGAAGTGAAATTACATTGAAAATTTTAGTTAAAAATTTACTTATATGATAAATAAGTCTTTCACTATAATGAGTCAAAGTTACACCACAGCTAAAATAAAATGCGATAAATCCAAGCACTTCGCCGAATACGGCAAACAAACGAAATTGACCCTCGTTAAACGCCAAAAAGAAAATGTAATTTAAGAACCCTAAACACACGCAAAAGAAAATATCACAAATTTTGTAAGCTATTTTTTTGTTGCCGAAAAGTGTGCGAACAACTGAAAAAAGTGAGTAAAGAGCGCCAATTAAAAATCCAAATCCCAGTGCTTTTAGAAAGAGCCGAGTGGCTAAATTAAGTGAAAAAGAATAAAGGTAGTCGGTCATCGCAAAACCTTTGAGAAAAATCCATTTGCTTTACCTTTAATGTCTGTATAGGTCAGTGACGAAATTTCGCCAGAAACGGCAAGCTCGCCTTGTTCTAAATTGAGCTTACTTATGTGCAAATCCCAACCTTTAATTGTAATTTCGCCCTTAACTGTGTAGGCAATTACAGTTTGCTCGTCAAAAGAGTCAACATCAGTAACACCTGAAATTGAAAGATTTTTTCGCTCTTCAAGTATTAAATTGTGTGGCATATTGTTTTTAATATTGTCATCTGTTTGTATCATAAAAAATCTCCTTGTCCTTTTTTATATGGATATGAGAATTATTTAGAATTTATGCACCGAAAGAAAAATGATGAATAAAAAGGCTCCCCTTGTCAGGGGAGCTGTTTTTGCTTGCAAAAACTGAGGGGTAGTAATATTTCTCTCCCTCCGTCTGCTTCGCAGCCACCTCCCTCGTCAGAGGGAGGCGATTTACGAATTACTTATTACATCTTCACTATTACTTCTTACTTAGTAAATGTTCCATTCCAGTCACTTGGTGGGGCGTCATAAAGTACACCGTCAAGGACAATGTCAAGAAGTGAAAGTGGTTCTTTTAATTTCTTTATAGGCTTTGCAAGTTTTTTAATTCTGTTAAAAGCGGCCTCGCAGGCTTTGTACTCTGGTGTGTCAGGAGTGTAAGGCTCGTCACCATAGAAAATATTACGAATAACCTCAATGCAGAAATCTTTAACATTTCTGTCTTTAACTTCAGGAGCTATTGACTTGCTAATCATAAGAAGTTTGCCCAGCTTTTCAAAGGTTAGTGAGTAAAGCCATTTGCCCAGTGGCTGTAATGGGAATTTAAGTTTATAAGCTCTTTCAGGAGTGAATGAAAAGCTTGGTGCAACATCATTTGCAAATGTGTCGTAATCAAAAGCGAGAGTGTCAAAAACTCTATTAAGGAACGCGTCAAATCGCATTTTCATATAATCTGTGGCATCCATTCCATCAAAGTCAGCGTCAAACTCTGTTAATTGAATTGATGAAACGGTAACCTTGTCGCCATTAAATTCAACCTTTCGCATAACTGACGGGTAGCCAACGAGAGAGCTTGTGTTTACATCAATAATCTCGTTGCCATTTTCGGTTGTGAGTGATGCAATATTTTGCATGTGAGTGTGGCCAGTAAAAACAAAGTGAATACCTTTATCGGCAAGGTGTTTTGCGGTCTTTTCCCAATCCCCTAACATATCGCGTTCACTCATAATAGGGTAAATTGGACTTGGTGGCAAAACCGGATGATGAGTCATAGCAAAAATATAGTCGCCGTTCTCGTGTGCCTCGTCAATTTGTTCGTCTATCCAGCGAAGTGTGTCAGCATCATAGCCACAGAATGTTCTGTCGCCGTCATCATTTAAGCACAAAAGCCTAAATCCGTCACAAAGCTTTACACTATAACAATGGCTTTCTTTATGAATTGAAAGAGCTTTGTTCATACCAAAATCCCAGTATAAATCAACAAGCTCTTCACGAGTAACACTTTCGGCAGGTAAAATTTCATCGCCAACACATTTATAGCCTTCGCCAACTTCGTTGCCATCCACCTTATAATCGTGAGTAGCGGTAATTAAATAAACATCTTTGCCACCATCTAAAAGTCTTTTGAGCCTTGGAATCAAGTCAAGGTGGCTCTCTTTAGCGCCGTTGCAAGTTTCATCGCCATCAACTAAAACTATGTTTGTGTCAGTATCTTCTAAAATTTTATCAATGTAGGCATCAATAATTGCGCCAGTTTGTTTTAAGCACTTTTGGTCTTTTGAAAGAGCCTTTTCGAAGCCTTTTCCTGTAGTGCCAAGGCTTTCGGCATAATGATGCAAATCTGTAATCAAATAAAATTTTAAGTCTGCCATAGTTTTACCTTCTTTCAAGGGTTAAGTCGAAGTTAGAAAGTTCGCCACCAGTTAAGATTTCGTCAATGGCTCTTTCCAGCTCTTTAAAGGTTTCAAGTGCTTTATTTTGAGGACTTAGCTTAGTTAAAACTGCGGTTGGTACAGAAAAAGTACCTGCTACAACCTTATAAACCGAGCTATCCGGGGCGTATTTCTCTATTGCTCCGTCCATAATATTAAGCCAAACTAATTCCACCATTTGCTGAACTGTTTTGTCCTTTAATTCGTCAATAGCACTTTGTGGAATTTTCTTTGTAAATGGGATTTTGTTTATATATTTACCAGCTTCTAAAACTGTCATTTTAGAAAGCTTTTTAAAGGTCAAAAATAGCGGATTAAATGTAACGCCTAATTTTTCTGTCTTAATACCGAGAGCCTCAAGTCTTTCCGAGAAAAGCTCTTTATCATTTTGAGCGCAGGCTGTAAAGAGAACAGAAAGAAGCCCAACGGAGTGATTTTTAAGGTATTTTTGAGCATCTAAAGTTTCGCCATCAAAGGTAAATTCCTTCAAAAAGTCAGTTGAAACTGTGATATTTTTTTCGTCAACAGTAACTGAAACCATTGGTGCAGGGTAGCCAACAAGCGCACCTACATTCACTTCGTAAATTTCGTTACCATTAGGTGAAATGTGTTTGTCAATTCTTTGCAAATGGCTGTGTCCTACTATAATTAAACGAAGTCCTGCATCAGCAAGCTCGTTTATTATCATTTCTCTATCTGGGCTACAAGCACCTTTAGTGAAAAGTGGGGTAATATGTGGAATTAAAAGGTGATGCTCCATAGCAACTGGCACTCTGCCACTTGCTACCGCTATTTTGATTTGCTCTTTTATCCACTCTAAATGAGCCTTTTTATAGCCTGCCGAGTTTCGACCGTTTTTGTCATCAATTAAGCAAAGAGCAGTAACATTTTCGCCGATATTTACACTATATGAAGCAGGGCCAAGTGTAGTTTTATACTCTGCTACTGCTACACCAACACCAAAGTCTTTGTAAAAATCATAAATGTCATTATGGTCCATTGTAGGGACATCGTGAAAAACATCCGCACCAGAGAATCTTCTTGGGTTTTTATCACAACACCAGTCGTGAGTAGCAGTTACAACGAAAACGGGCTTTTTCTCTTTGAGTTTATAAAGCTTCTCACGAAATTCTTCGTGAGATACCATTTCGCCATCGTCTGTAAGGTCGCCGGCAATAAGAATAGCATCGGCATCACTTTCGCCTAAACACGAGAAAGCAGAGTCAATTATTGCGCCTGTTTCTTTAAGGCACTTTTGGTCGGACTGACTGCGAAGCTCGAAAGCCTTACCACTATCGCCAAGGGTTCTTGAGTAATGGTGTGTATCTGCAATAAAGGTTAGTTTTGTTTTGCTCATTTTGTTTCCTCTGCTCGCTTTAAGATAATGTATTCGTGAACTCGGTCGGCAAGGTCGCCATAGAGCTTAAATTTCTTTCTAAATACTACAAGTGAAGCGAAAAGGAAGAGAATTGGCATACCAAAGCAGATTACACCGATACCAATTTTTGTGCCATTTGAAATTGTACCAGTAGCATTTTGTGCGTTGTAATTCATTATCCAAAGTCCGCCAAAGAGTACAGCAGTTTGAATAGTGTAAGCCATTTTCTGTAAAAAGCCTTTCATTGAGAAAGTAATGCTCTCTGATCTTTCGCCATTTTTGTACTCGCCGTAGTCAACAATATCTGCAAGGAAAATTGTTTGTGAAACGAACATTGAAGAAATGCCAACTGAAGCTAAAATATAGCAAATGTCAAGGGCAATTGTAATTTTAAGAATTGGGCCAAAAATGAGCATTAAAGCATAGCCAAGAATTGCAGTGCAAAGTGAAATTGTGTAAGTTGTTCTCTTTGTAAAGAATTTTGTAAGAACTGGGATAACAAGAAGACCTAAAACTGAGCCAACCGTACCAATTGTGCTGAAAAGTGACTGTGCTTTAGGAGCACCCAGTGAGTCAGTAAAGAAATAAACTGCAGTTGAACTTGTTAAATACCAACCAGCATTTGAAAGCATAGCGAAAATAATAAATACTACAAGTTGGTCGTTAGTTTTAATTACAGAGAAAATTTGTTTAATGCTAAACTTTTTCTTTTCGCCATAAACAACATTAGTTTCTTTAGTTGTTAAAATACAAACAAGTGCAAAAACAATGAGTGCAATTCCGCAAATTATTGCCCACTTTGAAAAGCCAGCTGGTGTGTAGCCTTTTTCAGTAGTCTTTGCAAGGTCGCCACCAAGAATTGGAACAATAATTGGAGTTAAAATTGAGATTATGCCTTGTCCAAGGCCTGAGAAAGTACGAGCAACTGTTGCTACTAAA
>JAZUGZ010000200.1:0-3450 GCA_045641425.1 Candidatus Fimenecus sp. | reverse complement strand
AAGCTATGGTAAACTCCGTTAACGGTAAAGAAGAGAATATGAAAGAGATTTTCCCTCTTGTTAAAAAATATGGCGGACTCGTTGTGTGTTTAACTCTTGACGAGGACGGAATTCCTGAAACTGCTGAAAAGCGAGTCCAGATTGCAAAGAAGATTATTAAAACAGCCGAAAGCTATGGCATTGACAAGAAAGATTTGATTTTTGACACACTTGCAATGACTGTTAGTGCGGACAAAATGAGTGCTATGGCTACTCTTAAGGCTCTTAACATTATAAAGCACGAGCTTGGTTGTCACACATCTTTAGGTGTATCTAATGTGTCTTTCGGACTCCCTAACAGAGATGCACTAAACGGTACATTCTTTACTTTAGCGCTTGAAAACGGACTTTCTGCCGCTATTATGAACCCAAATTCTAACGAAATGATGAAAAGTTATTTCTCATTTAGAGCACTTAAAGGGCTTGACGATAACTTTACTGATTTTATTGAAAATATTGAAAAATACCTTGTGTCAAATGTAGCAGTTACAACTACAAACTCACAAAGTAAGGAAGAAAGCGAAAGTGAGCTTCAAAGGGCAATTGTTAAAGGTCTTAAAGAAAAAGCGGCTTCGCTTACTCTTTCACTTCTCGAAAACACAGAGCCACTCGAAATTGTTACAACACAGATTATCCCTGCCCTTGACATTGTGGGCAAAGGCTTTGAAAACAAGACAATGTTTTTACCACAGCTTTTAATGAGTGCCGAGGCTGCACAATTTGCATTTGAGAAAATCAAGGCAAAAATGGCCGAAAGTGCTACTGAAAATGTTAGTAAAGGCAAGTTCGTTTTAGCAACAGTTCAGGGCGACATTCACGACATTGGCAAAAACATAGTAAAGCTTATTATGGAAAACTATGGTTTTGAGGTTTTTGACCTTGGAAAAGATGTTCCACCTGAAAAAATTGTAAATGAAGCAATAAAACAAAAAGCACCTTTGGTAGGTTTAAGTGCTTTAATGACAACAACTGTGCCTGCTATGGCAGAAACTATAAAACAGCTAAAAGAAAAAGCACCAAATGTTAAAACAATTGTTGGCGGTGCGGTGCTTACACAGGAATATGCCGACAGAATTGGCGCGGACTATTACGCAAAAGACGCTATGGAAACCGTCCGTTTTGCTACGGAGGTTGTTGAAAGCTTATGACACACGAAGAATACTTAAAGCAAATTGACAAGGTAATTGAAAAGGGATTTTATAAAGATAATTGGAACTCTCTTTCAAATCACAAAACTCCTGAATGGTATTACAGAGATAAGCTCGGTGTGTTTATTCATTGGGGTATTTACTCCGTGCCTGCATTTGGCAACGAGTGGTATTCAAGAGAAATGTATGATAAAAGCGAAAGAGCCTACAAGCACCATATTGAAACCTATGGCGCTCACAAGGACTTTGGATATAAAGACTTTATACCTATGTTTAAGGGTGAGAATTTTTCTGCTGAAAAGTGGATTTCAACCTTTAAGGATGCTGGTATTCGTTATGTTATGCCAGTTTGCGAGCACCATGACGGATTTTCTATGTATGAAACAGAATTTAACCGCTGGAACGCAAAGGAAATGGGACCTTGCAAGGATATTGCTGGGGAACTCAAAGCAGAATGTGAAAAGCAAGGTTTAACCTTTTGTGCCTCAACTCACAGAGCCGAGCATTATTTCTTTATGAATATGGGCAGAGAGTATGAAAGTGATGTAAATGACGAAAATTTCCGTGATTTTTATGGTCCTGCGGTGCTTACCCCTGAATTTTCAAGCGGTACAATCCACAAAACTACTGCTGATGTCTTCTCCACCCCACCTACCAAAGAGTGGCTTGAGGACTGGCTTGTTAGAACCTGTGAACTAATTGATAAATACAGACCTAAAATTCTTTATTTTGACTGGTGGATACACAACCACGGATTTAAGCCATACCTTAAAAAATTATGTGCTTACTACTATAATCGTGCTGTTGAATGGGGCGAAGAGGTTACTATAAACTACAAGCACGAGGCATTCCCTAAAGGTGTTGCAACCTTTGATGTTGAGCGAGGAGCACTCACTGACATCTCCCCTATCCCTTGGCAAACTGACACAGCCATTGGGCTTCACTCTTGGGGTTACACTAAAGATAATAAATTCAAAAAATCAAGGCAGATTATTTGCGACCTTATTGATATTGTCAGCAAAAATGGTATGCTTCTTGTAAACCTTGGTCCAAAGCCTGACGGCACATTTACTGATGAAGAAAACGCTGTTCTTAAAGAATTGGGACAATGGCTAAAGGTAAATGGTGAGGGAATTTACGGAACTACCCCTTGGAAGCACTTTGGCGAGGGTAAAACTAATAACAAGGGTGGGTATTTCTCAGACTACAACGAAACAGCCTACACCGAAAAGGACTTTAGATTCACTTACAAGAATAGCACTCTTTACGCATTTCAAATGAGGCCTTGTGGTAAAATTGTTAAGATTAAGAGCCTAAAAAAAGAGGGGCACCACGACTATTTGCTTGGCAACATTTCTGTTCTTGGTGAAAATGAAATAGTTAAAACCGAAAGAAACGACAAATTCCTTAAAATTGTGCTTAAAGAAGCTCCAAAGGGTGATTTGCCACTTGTGTTTAAGATTGAAATTGAGTGATAAAATGAGTAAAAAAGAACTTGCAAAAAGATATATTTTATTTATAATAGGCCTTTTCTTCGCTGGGGTTGGCGTTGCCTTTACAAAGCACGGGGCCTTGGGTGTTTCGCCAATTTCATCGGTTGCCAATGTAATGAGCTTTAAGTTTACATTTCTCAGTATGGGTAACTGGCTTATTATTTGGAATTGCGTTTTAATTTTAGGGCAAATACTTATTCTTCGCAAAGAGTTTAAGCTTTACCAGCTTTTGCAAGTGCCACTTTCATTTCTCTTTGGATATTTCACAGATTTTGGAATGTGGCTTGTAAAATTTATACCACTCTCAAACTATTTTCTAAAGCTTTTAATGCTCTTTATTGGAATTTGTGTTTTGGCATTTGGAATTGCACTTTCAGTTATTGCAAATGTTATTATGAACTCGGGCGAAGCAATTGTTAAAGCAATTTCGGACAAGACTCACAAGGAATTTGGTAACGTTAAAGTAGTGTTTGATATTTCTTGTGTTACACTATCTATTATTCTTTCGCTTATTTTCTTTAAGGGTAAAATTGTTGGCACAAGAGAAGGCACAATTATTTCGGCTGTGCTTACCGGATTTGTTGTTAAGTTTTTCTTAAAGCCACTTAAAAATCCAATTGAAAAGTTGCTTACAAAATAAATTAAAAAAACATAAAATTAGCCACCGTAAATAGACACGGTGGCTTTTTATTATTTATGCAATTTTACTGAATTTTTGGGTGTATTTTCTATCGACAAAAAGCCTTATTTTTCTTGATTTTCAAGGCTTT
>JAZUGZ010000199.1:0-1851 GCA_045641425.1 Candidatus Fimenecus sp. | reverse complement strand
CCTACGGCACAGGTAAAGAGTATAACGATTATTTTGTAAATCAATTAACAGAACTCTCAGAGAATTATGGCGAGATTTTCTGCTTTTGGTTTGACGGAGCTTGTGGCGAGGGCAAAAATGGCAAAAAGCAGATTTATGACTGGAATAGATATTTCACTTTAATTCGTGAAAAACAGCCAAATGCCGTTATAAATATCTGTGGGCCAGATGTTCGCTGGTGCGGTAACGAAGCTGGTAAATATAGAAGTGCCGAGTGGAGTGTAGTGCCTTCAGGTGTGTCAAATCAAGACTACACAGCCGAAAATTCACAAAAAGAAGATAATAATAGTTTTCGTAAACGAGATGCAAGAGATAAAGATTTAGGCTCAAGAGATGCGATAGACGGGGAAACAAGCTTTATTTGGTACCCTTGCGAAACTGATGTGTCAATTCGCCCAGGTTGGTTTTTCCACCGCTCACAAAATTTCAAGGTAAAAAGCGTTAAGCACTTAATGGATATTTACTTTGGCACAGTTGGTGGTAACTCGGCTTTTCTTCTTAATATTCCACCTGATAAAAACGGACTTTTGTCAAAATATGATGTTAGAACACTCCGAAAACTCGGCAAAAGACTTCGTGAAGAATTTCCAAAGGATTTGTCTTTAGGTGCAAGTGCTTCTGCAAGCTCTGAAAACGGAGAAAATACTTCTCAAAATGTGCTTTTAGAAAATGGCTATTGGCAACCGGAAGAAACAGACGAAACGCCTGAAATCACATTGACTCTTAAAGAACCAACACTTATTGACAAAGTAGTTTTGTGCGAAAATATTGCAACAGGTCAGCAAATTGAAAGTTTTGAAATCTATGCTGACGGCAATTTAGTCGCAAAAGGCGAAACAATAGGTGCAAAACGCATTTGTAGATTCAAGAAAAGGGAAGCAGAAAAAGTTACTATAAAAATTACATCTTATAGACGAATAGCCACCCTTAAAAAAGTTGAATTGTATTGTAGAAATAAATAAAACAAAAACGGATACCATTTGGTATCCGTTTTATCTTTATATAACAACAATAGTTATCTTAATTTTAATTCTATTGCTAATTGGTCTAACATATCAATATGTTCATGACTTGCACCATAAACTGTAATATAGCCATTTTTTTCAGCAGTAATTTTTTGACCCATATAGACTACAGAATCGCCTTTGTTGAGGTACATTTTTGACCCCTTATTAACTAATTCGTTATATCTATCTATTGCAAGTTTATAGTATTCTTCAAATTTTTCTTTTGCTTTTTGGGTATTGCCCAAATATCCGTAAATCATAGATTCATCCAAAAGAATTAAATGATTGTTATGTGTGTCAAATTGTGGGTATTCTCTTCTGTGTTCTAAAAAAGCTTGTCTGTTGTTCAATGTATCAAATACAGGAATAACAATGTTTATTAACTCTTTAATTATTTTATCTGCAATCTTTCTGTCTTTTCTTAAATCATACCAAGTTTCATTATTGCCACTAACAACTCCTAAGCGAGAACGAATAGTGCATTGGTGTTCGGGGTAATAATTTTTGTCGTTGTTTGGATTAAATGTTCTTTCGTCACATTCTGGTATGCGAATTCCAATGTTTACACACATTTTACCTTGCATTACTGTTTTCCCAATTTGAAAATTTACAACTTGTGAAATATCATTTGAAACAAAACGATGAAGAGTTCTTCCATACTTTCTAAATCCTAATGGTTTTAATACATTATAAACAGAATTCTCAATTTCATCAGTTGTTTTGATTGTGTCAAACTTGTCTTGCCTTTTTAATAACATATAATCACCTTTATTATAATATTTATAAGGCTTGTTTTTTTATAAAA
>JAZUGZ010000198.1:0-3877 GCA_045641425.1 Candidatus Fimenecus sp. | reverse complement strand
AACCTTCTGCAATTTTATATACTTCATTGAAAAAGTCGTTACTATTTTCAAAATCGTCTGGGTAAACCCAGTTTATATTTTCATTTCTTCTAAACCAAGTTAATTGTCTTTTGGCATATCTACGAGTTTCTCTTTTAAGATTTTCAATGCACTCACTAAGTGAACGCTCGCCAGTAAAATATGGTGCTAATTCTTTATGACCAATAGCCTGTGAGGCTGTGGAATCTTTACCTAAATCAAAATAAGACTTTGCTTCTTCTAAAAGACCTGCTTCAAGCATTAAATCGACTCTTTTATTTATTCGATTATAAAGCACTTCACGGTCGCGATAGTTAATTCCAATATATAAAACTTCATAAGGCGACTCAAAACTGCGTGAATTTTCATATTGCTCGGTCATTGTAATGCCAGTTGACTCAAAAAGAGCTAAAGCTCTAACGATTCGGCTTTTATCTGACGGATGAAGTCTTTCGGCAGTTGTTTTATCAATTTCATAAAGCCTTTGAAGTAAAGCTTCTCCGCCTAAAGTTTCATATTCTTCTGTAATTCGATTTCTAATTTCATCGTCAGTTTTTTCTTGGGTAAAAGTAATATTTTGAAGAAGTGAGTCAATATAAAGACCTGTTCCACCTGCAATAATAGGTGTAAAACCATTTTGGTTTATTTCTTCAATGCACTTTTTAGCTTCTGCAACATAGTCAGCAACGCTAAATCTAACATCTGTTGGCAAAAAGTCAACAAGGTAATGTTTGATTCCTTCCTGCTCTTCTAAAGTAGGCTTTGCTGTTGCAATATCCATTCCCTTATAAATCTGCATTGAATCCGCTGAAACAATTTGCCCGTTAAATTTTTGAGCAAGTTTAACGGCAAGTGAAGTTTTTCCTGATGCAGTAGGACCGACAACCGCAATAACTGGTATTTTTTCCATTACTGTACCCTTCCAAACTGTTTTTCAAGTTCATTTCGTGTTATTTCAATTAGAACTGGTCTGCCGTGTGGGCAGAAGCGAACTTCTTTGTCAAATAATACTGTTTCAACAAGTTTGTGAAGTTCAGCAGGATTACTGATATCCCCTGCTTTTATCGCACTTCTACAAGCAACGTTATGATAAATCCACTCCAGATGCTCATTCATAATATCTTTTTTATTTTTAACAAGATAACCAGCAAGTTCGGAAATAAGTGGAGCAATTTCTAAACTATCTAAATCGGTAGGACAGCTTCTAACAATTACAGAGCCGTTGCCAAAGTCTTCAGCTTCAAATCCTGCTTTGTTTACTATTTCAAGGTTTTCAATGAGGGCACTATATTCTTCTTTTGAGAGAGAAACGGTAACAGGCTCAAGTAAAATTTGACTGCCTAAATTGTGGTCAGTATTTTTAAGCTTATTAAAGTTAATTCTTTCGTGAGCTGCATGCTTGTCAATTACAAATACGCTTCCATTAAGTTCAACAAAAATGTATGTCTTAAATGCTTCGCCTATAATTTTGAATTCTTGTGTATTATTGTCTTGGTTAGGTTCTTCAATTATTGGCTGAGATTTTTCGACTTCCTGTTTTTTTATAATTGGAAACTCGATTTCAATGCCATTATCATCTTCATCACTATGGTAAACAGTTGTATTTTTTGTAGCATCAGCCAATGTGAACACAGAGTCAAATTCGCCTTTATTTTCTTCAGCGAAAATGTTTGTTTGTGTGTGTGCTGGAGTTTCAACAAATGGACTTGTTTTTTGTAACACTTCAGGATTTGTTTGCTTAACTGGTGTAATATGTGCTTGTTTAATTCGTTCTTCATTTTGAAGAGCTTGTTTAACTGCATGCAAAACTGCATCAAAAATAGCATGTTCATTAGAAAAACGAACTTCAATTTTTGTTGGATGAACATTTACATCAACAAGTTCTGGTGCCATTTCAATAAACAGTACGCCACCTGGGAATTTGCCAACCATTACACTATTTTTATAAGCTGTTTCAAACGCCGCTGTTACTGTACTATTTTTAATACTTCTGCCATTGACAAAGAAGTACTGCATTCCCCTTGAACCACGAGAATTATATGGCGGAGTAACAAGACCGTAAACACGAATTCCGTTAGTTACTGCATCAACAGAAATAAGACCATCGCAAAAATCTTTACCAAATGCAGAAAAGCAAACATTGCGAAGCTCGCCGTCGCCATTAGTAATAAATACAGTTTTACCATCACGAATGAATCTAATTGAAACGCTTGGGTTTGCAAGAGCTATTTTTTCAACTACCGCTGAAACATAGTTACCCTCGCTAACATCCTTTTTAAGGAATTTCATACGAGCTGGGGTGTTATAAAAAATCTCACGAACTATAAAAGTAGTACCAACACCACAACCTGCATCAAAAAGGTCGGTAATTTCGCCACCTTCAATGTTAAGGCTTGTACCAAATTCTTCTTCGGCTGTTCTTGTAATAAGATTAACCTTTGAAACGGCAGCAATAGATGGTAAGGCTTCGCCTCTAAAGCCTAAAGTCATAATTGTATTTAAGTCGTCAGCAGTTGAAATTTTGCTTGTTGCATGGCTTAAAAATGCAGTTTTAACATCTTCGCGAGCTATGCCACAGCCATTGTCAGAAACACGGATAAAACGAATACCGCCATTTTGAATTTCAACTGTAATAGAGGTAGCACCAGCATCAATGGCATTTTCCATAAGCTCTTTTACTACTGAAGCGGGTCTTTCAACTACTTCGCCAGCAGAGATTAAATTGTAAATTTCTTTTGGGAGTTTATTTATTTTTGCCATTGATTTCACCTACCTTTATATAAATTAAATTTGATTTAATTACTGTTTTGCTTCGCTTGAAAGCTCATTGAGAATACTCATAGCCTCAATAGGAGTTAAAACATTAACATCAAGACCTTTAAGGCGCTCAATTATGCTATCGTTTTTACCATCTGTAAATGAGATTTGCATATCATCAATAGTTTCTGGTATATCAACAATATTGTCCTTTGGTTTCATTAAGTCGTTATCTTCCAAAACTCGTAAAATAACTTTTGCTCTTGAAATTACTGTATCAGGAACGCCAGCAAGCTTAGCAACTTCAATACCATAGCTACTGTCAGCACCGCCTGGAACGATTCTGCGTAAAAATGTTAAATCATCTCCACGCTTTTTAACAGCTACATTATAGTTTTTAACTCCGCCAACTGTTCGCTCGAGTTCAGAAAGCTCGTGATAATGTGTTGCAAAAAGAGTTTTAGCACCGACTTTCTTTCTGTCTGCTAAAAACTCAACAACTGCTCTTGCAATACTCATACCGTCAAAGGTTGAAGTACCTCGACCAATTTCGTCAAGAATTACAAGGCTTTCGCCAGTTGCATAAGTTAAAATTTCTGCAACCTCGTTCATTTCAACCATAAATGTTGACTGGCCTGACGCTAAATCGTCAGAAGCACCAACACGAGTGAAAATTGCATCTACAATGCCAATATCCGCTGAACGAGCTGGCACAAACGAGCCCATTTGAGCCATAAGTACAATTAAAGCGATTTGGCGCATATATGTAGATTTACCAGCCATATTAGGACCAGTAATTACCATCATTCTGTTATCAGCTTTGTCAAGTAAAGTGTCGTTAGGAACAAAGATATTACCCTTTTGTAAAGCTTCTACAACTGGGTGCCTACCCTCGTTAATTCTAATTACACCTTTATCGTTAATATCAGGGCGAGTGTAGTTGTTTTGTACTGCTACTGTAGAGAGTGAACAAATAACATCTAAAAGAGCAATAGCGTGTGATGTTGTTTGAGTGCGGATATATTCCCCAGCAATCTTTTTACGGATTGAATTTAAGATTTCATATTCAAGGCTAACAATTCTTTCTTGTGCACCTAAAACC